>NZ_DEZM01000227.1:0-25936 GCF_002364825.1 Acinetobacter sp. UBA3132
AAGAATAAGCATTCTAGTCAGCTGATAATGCATATACAAAAAAATGATGAGAATTAAATAATTAGTGAAATACCGATATTTTAGAATTTATGTAACGAAACTGGATATTATTTTTAAAAATTGTACAGTCTTGCATATCGCTGACCTACCGACTACAGGTAGAATATAAGCTACCGTGCACAAGATCTCTCTCACGTCCTATGAATATTTTAATCGTTGATGATCATCCACTGTTTCGTCATGCTTTAATTCAAGCCGTTCGTTATAGCTTACCGCAAGCACAAATTCATGAAACTGCAGCAGTCAATGAATTTTATGAACGCCTGGAAAATGGTCCTGAACCTGATCTTGTGCTGCTGGATCTGAATTTACCGGGTGCTTCCGGCTTTTCTGCATTGGTGCATGTCCGTGCTCAATATCCTTCGCTTCCAATTATTGTGGTATCGGCTCACGAAGAAGTCAGCATCATTCAACGCGCGATTGCACATGGTGCGATGGGTTATATTCCAAAGTCAGCACATCCAAGCCATATCGGTGAAGCGATTCGTGAAGTACTGGAAGGCGAAATCTGGTTACCGCCAAATCTGCCCGCCAATATGAACTTTGATCCGCGTGCGGCTGATGAAACTGCACTGGCTGAACGTATTCAGTCTTTGACCCCACAACAGTTCCGAGTATTGATGATGGTGGCAGAAGGCTTGCTGAACAAGCAGATTGCTTATGAACTGGATGTATCAGAAGCAACCATTAAAGCCCACGTGACGGCGATCTTCCGTAAGCTTGGCGTACAAAACCGTACCCAAGCTGTCTTGGCGATCAATGCGCTAAATATTGAAGAAAAGAAAATCTAAGCTTTTCGAAGCGCCAAAAAAGACCTCCGCAGAGGTCTTTTTTTATGGTCTGAATATCTACTTTTAGGCAATACAGTCCTGTTTTGGCGTAAGGTCAGCACAGAACAGCGGGTTCAAGGCACATTGCAGTTCATCAATCTGCTCCTGAGTCACATAGCCTTTTGACATCAGGTATTCAGCAACACGGTCGTCACGCAGACTTAGAAAAGCTGCATCATACACACCCAGATCGACAAACAGCGCAGCCGTTTCCAGGCTGTTAAAGCGATCCAGGTAAACATCATTGCCATACATCAGGAAAATATGATCCTGTTCTGACTTTGGATCGACGCGTAGGCGCTCTGCCAGCTCGATTGGCGAGGTTTTAATAAAGAGCAGCTCAGAAAGTTCATCAAACTGTGAGGTGTCCAGCTGGTCATCACCAGTTTTAACCTTGGCCAGCCATGCTTTAAATACCAGTACCGCACCACCGCGCAATAACATGCTCCAGATCTGATGACGGGTATCTTCACTTAAATCTGCAGCTTCGGTTTCCAGAGACTGAATCAGCTTCGATTCCTGCTCTGCCAGACGCTCGAACAGCCCCAGACCTTGCGGTTTATAGGCAAAAGGCTCAAACACATCAAAGTGCAGCTCTTCAAATACCTGTAGGGCGAGAGGAACTGCAGATTGATACAGGGTTTCTAGCGCTTCAATTTGAGCAGGATCAAGTTTGCTGTACTTAAACAGATTATTCCAGTCGATTGCCGGCAGCATGGCATTGGCACCGTATTGACGATGAAACTGTCGGTTCTGATTGATCTCAGTAGTAGTGTCTAAGCTCATGATTAGTCATCCTTTATGCAGTAATAAATGATCAGCTGACATGCGGATGAAGAATATAGGCATGAATAGATACTGATCGTTTCTAAGTCATATTTTTAGAGCGAAATAGGGGTATGAAAAAATACGACTAAAGTTCAAACAATCAAGTTAATCCTATATTAGTTTATATAAAATAATGACTTACAATATTGTAACCAAGTACACACAGGTTCACGTCAGGAATGGTGAAGTTTTGCCATAGCGATTTTTAAAATGATGTTTTTGGTCAATTGATGTAAGGATTTTTAGCCTAATTCTGATGTTTTTGGCACATTCGCTTAAAAATCATGCAAATATTGAAATTTTTTGTGACATTTAAAATAAAAAGTGCCGGCTTTACATAGTAAAACAGGCACTTATCGAAACCACAACCACTTAACTGTCCGAGATTTTTAAACCCGATAGCCATGAACGTAATGAAGCAGGTTTCAGCGGTTTTTTCAGCAGCACAATATTCAGTTCCTTAAGCTGCTGTGGCAGTTCAGGATCAGAATCCGCAGTGATCAAGGCAACTGGTACATTTGGCTTACGATTATCTACGATAAAGTCCAGACCGCGTTGGTCATGATTCAAATGCTGATCCACCAGCCAGACCTGAATATTTTCCTGTTCAATCATCTCCTGTGCCTGTTCAGGCTCTGTAGCTTTAAATACCTGATATCCCCATTTGGTCAGCAAGGTCGACATGCCTTCCAGAATGGTTTCATCATTGTCCAGACACAGCACTTTAAAGGCTTTGGACTTCAACGGTACTGCCTGCACTGGAGCTGCTACAACTTTTGGTGCCTCAGTGAGCGGTACTTCAATCATGAAGCACGAGCCTTTGCCATATTCAGAGTAGACGTGTACCGGATAGTCCAGCATGCTGGTCATACGCTGCACAATCGCCAGACCCAGCCCCAAACCTTGTTCACCCCATGGAGAGGTATGACCACAGCGCTCAAATTCCTGGAACAGTTTGATCCGCTGTTCTTCGGCAATACCCGGTCCGGTATCCCATACGCCAATACGGATATGATTCGGTTTGCTGCTGGAGCGCAGTACACCCACAATCACTTTACCGCTGGCAGTATAACGGAGTGCATTGCTGACAAAGTTCTGGATAATCCGGCGAATCCATTGTGGATCAGTATCAATCCAGAACTGCGCATCATGCACACTGAACTTGATGCCACGCTGGGCTGCAATCGACTTGAATTGCAATTCCAGATCACTGAGCAGATCATGCAATGGATAGGCTTGACGCTTCGGCTGAATCGTTCCACCTTCCAGACGAGCAATATCCAGCAGGGCAGAAAGCATGCTTTCTGCACCATACAAGGCACGGTCCAGCTGCTGTAAGGTCTTGCGATCTTCTTCGCTTTGCACACTTTGTTCCAGTGCCGTACTGAACAGACGTGCTGCATGCATCGGCTGTAACAGGTCATGACTGGCTGCTGCAATAAAGCGGCTTTTGGACATATTCGCCTTGTCTGCCTGTTCACGAGCCAGTTGCTGTTCGGACAAGGCATCCGCAAGCTGCTGGGTACGATCACGCACACGTGCTTCCAGTACGGCTTCATTTTCACGGAAGGCGGTAATATCCGCAAAGGTCGTAACAAAACCACCGCCTTCAATCGGATTGCCACGCATCTGAATCACGCGGCCATCTTTACGGATCCGCTCGAATTCATGTGCACTACCGACCTGCATCCAGTGAATCCGTTTACGCACATGTTCTTCGACCGAACCCGGCCCACATTCACCGCGCTCGGCGTTATAACGAATCAGGTCAGCGATCGGGCAACCAACATAGACAATATCTTTTGGATAATCAAACAGCTTCAGATATTGATTGTTCCAGGCTACCAGGCACATGTTTTCATCGACGACACTGACACCTTGGGTCATATGGTCGATCATGGTCATGATCAGGTTCTGGTTAAAGCGCTGCCACTGGGAAGCTTGGTCAAGAATATTGGCGACCTGACCAAGAGCCAGACCGTTATTTACCATCGCAGTGGTCAATAAGGTACGCGCTGAGGCAGCACCGATTGTGCCAGCCAGATATTGCTCGGTAAAGCGCCACCACATGCCATTGGCACTGCTATTTTTATTCAGCTCAACATTATTCTGGGTACAGAACTGCTTGAACGCACGCGTGGTAGGTTCTTCACCGGTAATGCGTTTGGCCAGGGTAATCAGGTCACCGACTTTTAAACGGGCCACATCCTGATGGGAATAGCTCACCTCAGTGGTTGGGCTCTGTGAAGGAAGTGGCTTTGTTTCATAATAGAAGAAACTTTCCGCCTGAATCTGCTCTGCCACACTTGGGCGGAAGATGCGTGACACCCAAATGTAAAGCAGTAAATTGAGACCGAGTGACCACACTACACCATGAGTCAGGGAATCAAAGGATTCAAAACCCAGTAATGCTTCAGGGCGAAGCCAGTTGAGCGCCAGTGGACCATAATTGAGAAAGTCGTGGCTAAACTGCTGATATGTTTCTGGCAGGCTACGCAGAATGGTCGGGAACAGTAAGGTATAAGCCCACAAAGCAAAACCGGTCAGCAAGCCGGCATAGACACCCTGTTTACTGCCACCTCGCCAGTACAGACCACCAATCAGGGCAGGGGCAAACTGTGCCACCGCACTAAAGGCCAGCAGCCCGAAGATAGAAAGCTGATCAATATCATTAAAGAAGTTGAAGAACAGGAAGCCCATCAGCATTACAGCTAAGATAGAGATGCGTCGGGTAAATTTCAGTACCAGTGGCAGACGTTTGTCATGGCGTGAAATCAGGTTAAAACGCCACAGCGCCGGCATGATCAAGTCATTACTCAGCATGATCGATAGGGCAACGGAAGACACCAATAACATCCCCGTGGATGCCGAGAATCCTCCGAGGAAGGCTAATAGCGTCAGCCAGTCCTGATTATAGCTTAAAGGCAAAGACAGGACTGCTACGTCTGGAATCGCCAGATAATGTGGTGCTGCATGCAATGCCCAACTGGCAATTGGAATGATCGCGATGGTAGTCAGAATTAGATAAACTGCAAACCAGCGGCGGGCACCACGGATATGCTTTTCATCGCGCAGTTCAACCACGGCCACGTGGAACTGACGCGGCAAACAGATAATCGCCAATGCCGCGAGTAGGGTTTGTACCCAGAAACTTTCTGGCACGCCAAACAGCTGTACTTCATGGAAGGTGGTTTTGATATCACCCGTAATCTGTGACAAATTTTCTGGTGCAGCAAACATGAAGAAACCAGCAACTGCCAGTAATGCAAACAGCTTAACGAAAGATTCAAAGGCGACTGCCAGCATCAGACCGCCATGCTGTTCGGTATTGGCAATCTGCCGCGTACCGAAAATCATGGCCAGGATAGCCAGAACTCCAGTCAGGAACAGTACACTATTGGTGGTGCTGGCAATGCCTGCTGAAGGTTCCAGAATCACGGATGCACTCAGGGCAATCGCACGCAATTGCAAGGCCAGATAGGGAATAATCGCAATGACTGCCAGAATGGTGACCAGTGAAGCCAGTGGTCCACTTTTACCATAACGTGCCGCGACAAAATCCGCGATCGAGGAAATGGCATGGTGCTGACGTACTCGTCCCAACCGGCGCCAGATGTCATAACCAATCGCGACAAAGAGCAGCGGGCCGAGGTAGATGGGCAGGAAAATAATCCCTTCACGTACTGCAGCACCTGTTGCTCCGTAAAAGGTCCAGGAAGAACAGTAGACACCTAAAGTTAAACTAAACAATAGCATGCGTCCACGAGTACTGAGACGACTGGCGTGTTTCTCCCCGAAAAATGCACAAACAAAGAGTAATGCGATATAGAGGGTGAGTACCCCTATGATGAGCCAACTGTTCATATTGCCTGAAGTGTACTGAGCATGCGGCTATGATACAGCATCATGAACGCAGGCGTTCAAATTGCTTATTTTTTAACGACCAAAGTCTAAATTACAAGCACCTACGATTATTGATAATTTGTAACAGTGATAATTCGAATTAAAAAATAGTCGGCCCAAGGTTGGGCTTCAGGAGAGTAATTATGGATGAGGTACAAGTAGATCGCATTCTACAAAATCCCAAATTCAAGGAAATGGTCGCCAAGAAAAGTCGTCTTAGCTGGACGCTTACGGCAATCATGTTATTCGTTTATGTCGGCTTCATGCTTTTGGTCGGCTATAACAAAGAGTTTCTATTGTCTTCACTTTCAGGTGGTGTGACGACTTGGGGGATCCCTCTAGGTCTGGGCATCATTGTTTTGTCGTTTCTCTTGTGTGGTGTGTATTCCTACATTGCCAATAACAAACTGGATCAATTGACCGAAGAAGCAATCCGTGAAGTTGAAGCAATCGCTCATGAAAAAGGACCACGTTAAGATGAAATGGAATTCTCTTATTGCCCTGGCGACCACAACAGTTGCTTCCGGCATCGCAATGGCTGGTCCTGATTTAGGTGCAGCAGAACAGCAGGCGACTAACTGGCCTGCAATTATCATGTTCCTGATTTTCGTGGGAGCAACCCTGTTCATTACCAAATGGGCAGCGAAACAAACTACCAGTACCAAGGATTTCTATACGGCTGGTGGCGGTATTTCCGGTTTCCAGAATGGTCTGGCAATTGCCGGTGACTATATGTCGGCAGCATCCTTCCTGGGTATTTCCGCGATGGTGTTCCTGTCTGGCTTTGACGGCTTGCTGTATTCATTAGGCTTCATGGTGGGCTGGCCAATTGTATTGTTCCTGGTGGCAGAACGTCTGCGTAACCTGGGTAAATACAACCTGTCAGACGTTGTGTCTTTCCGCTTGCAGGAAAAACCGGTACGTACCTTGGCTGCACTCAGTTCACTGGTGGTTGTTGCGTTCTACCTGATTGCACAGATGGTGGGTGCGGGTCAGCTGATCAAGCTTCTATTCGGTCTGAACTATAATATTGCAGTTGTTATTGTCGGTTTACTGATGATGGCTTATGTAATCTTCGGCGGTATGCTGGCAACCACTTGGGTACAGATCATTAAAGCAGTGATGCTGTTATCTGGTGCGACCTTCATGGCATTCATGGTCATGAAAGGCGTAGGCTTCAGCTTTACCAACATGTTCGAACAGGCGATTGGTGTCTATTCGAAAGTACATGATCTGAACCTTGCTGATGCAGCTAAAATCATGGGTCCAGGTAGCTTGGCGTCTAACCCAGTCGATGCAATCTCTCTTGGTCTTGCATTGATGTTTGGTACAGCAGGTCTGCCACACATTCTGATGCGTTTCTTCACGGTAAAAGATGCTAAAGAAGCACGTAAATCAGTGGTTGTTGCGACAGGCTTTATTGGTTATTTCTACCTGTTGACCTTCATCATTGGTTTCGGTGCGATTCTCTATGTATCGAATAACCCGCAATTCCTGGATATTGCAAAAATGGCAGTCACTGGCAAGCTAGAGCTTGTAGGTGGTAACAACATGGCGGCGGTTCACCTTGCAGATGCAGTGGGTGGCGACCTGTTCATGGGCTTCATTTCTGCAGTTGCGTTCGCAACGATTCTTGCGGTAGTCGCGGGTCTGACCCTATCAGGTGCCTCTGCGATTTCACATGACCTGTATGCCAACGTATTGAAGAAAGGTCAAACCACGCCTGAATCTGAACTGCGTATGTCTAAGATCGCGACGCTTGGTCTTGCAATCTTCGCGATGATTCTGGGTATTCTGTTCGAAAAGCAAAACGTTGCCTTCATGGTCGGTTTGGCATTCTCGGTTGCGGCATGTGCCAACTTCCCGGTACTGGTTCTGTCGATGTTCTGGAAAGGCTTGACCACTCGTGGTGCGGTGATTGGCGGTATCGTTGGTCTGGTAACTGCAGTGGTACTGATCGTACTGTCTAAAGCAGTTTGGGTAGACACGCTGGGTATTGCAGAAACTGCAGTGAACCCATTCAATGGTCCAGCAATCTTTGCAATGCCATTGTCGTTCTTCTGCTGCTGGTTGTTCTCTGTGACGGATAATTCGGCTCAGGCTCAAGCGGAACGCAAAGCATTCGATGCACAGTTTGTACGTTCACAAACAGGTATTGGTATCTCAGGTGCCTCTGATCACTAAGATGATTCGATCACCTATAAAAAGTCCCGCAAGGGACTTTTTTATTGCCTGCATATACCAATGCTCATAAAGAAATTCATTTTTTTGTTCCTTTAATGCATAGCTGGATTTTTAGATTTTGGCAAAAATAGAAGATCAAGTCTTTTCTATGACATGTTACGAGAAGGACACAGGAGTACAACCAAGCGAATAAGAACAATAACTTATCATATTTCTTAGGTTTCGATATGTGATCGAAATACATTTTTTTATTCAAGTTTTCTTTTTGAGTAATGTATGTGGGACCGATTTGGTCTGATTAATAAAAAGCAAAAATGGAGTGGATATGTCTTCCAGAACCACATCCTGGTATTCCAATGTGAATCCTCGTGTGTTTTTAACAACTGTCATCATCATTGGACTATTTCTTTTAATGGTGGTCCTGGCACCTAATTCGTTTGAACTGATGACGCAGCAACTGAACCAGTGGGTGACGACCTCTTTTAGCTGGTTCTATGTACTCTCTGTTGCAATTTTTCTGATTCTGCTGATTTTTGTTGCATTATCGGACATGGGCAAGATTAAGCTTGGTCCGGACCATAGCACGCCGGATTATAACAATGCCTCCTGGTTTGCCATGCTGTTCACGGCTGGCATGGGCATTGGGCTGATGTTCTTCGGTGTTGCTGAACCGGTAATGCACTATGTCACTCCGCCATCGGGTGAACCTGAAACTATTCAGGCGGCACAGCAGGCCATGCGTGTGACCTTCTTTCACTGGGGACTCCATGCCTGGGCGATCTATACACTGGTCGGATTATCCTTGGCTTATTTTGCCTATCGGCATCAGCTGCCCTTGAAAATACGATCTGCACTTTATCCTTTAATTGGCAAGCGAATTTACGGCCCGATCGGGGATGGTGTCGATATCTTCGCAACGATTGGAACCGTATTTGGTGTCGCCACCACTTTGGGTTTCGGAGTAACACAGATCAATTCTGGTCTGAACTATCTGTTTGGCATTGAGCAAAGTACTGGAGTACAAGTCATCCTGATTATTATTGTCAGTGCGATGGCTTCACTCTCGGTATTTTTTGGTCTGGATAAAGGGATTAAGCGCCTATCCGAACTGAATCTGGTTTTGGCTTTGGGACTATTACTTTTTGTCTTTCTGGCAGGACCGACTATTTATCTGCTGCAAACGACTATTCAAAACGTCGGACAGTATGTGTCTGGTCTATTCAGTATGACCTTTAATCTGTATGCCTATCAGCCTAATGGCTGGATTGGCGGATGGACCATTATGTACTGGGCCTGGTGGATTTCCTGGTCACCATTTGTCGGGATGTTCATTGCCCGGGTATCTCGAGGTCGAACCGTTCGCGAATTTATCGTGGGTGTTTTACTGATTCCAACCGGCTTTACCCTGATCTGGATGGGCTTTATGGGCAATGCTGCGCTTTACAGCATTTTGCATGAAGCGAATATTAACCTGATGCAGGCAGTACAGCGTGACTCATCTGTGGCACTGTTTGAATTTCTGCAGGGGATGCCTTTCTCGGCAGTGATGAGTGTAGTCGCCACATTCTTGGTGATGTTATTTTTCGTCACTTCGGCTGACTCTGGTGCACTGGTTACCGATTATCTGACTGCGAAATCTGATCAGTCTCCGACCTGGCAGCGTCTGTTCTGGACAGTGATCATGGCTTTACTGGCAATTGTGCTGTTATATGCAGGTGGCCTGGCTGCACTGCAATCGGCCACCATGTTGAGTGCTTTGCCTTTTACCTTGATCATGTTGGTGATTAGTTGGGGGCTGATCAAAGCACTGCGGCTGGAAGTCACCAAAATGCATGCATTACAAGAAGCCCGAATTACACCACGAGCAATTCATAATCCGCGTAGCTGGCAGCAACGTTTGGGACTTATCATGCATTATGCTCATAATGAACAGGAAGTGACAGCGTATATCCAGTCGGAAGTCAGGCAGGCATTTTTAAGTATTCAGAAAGAGTTTCAACGCCGTCATCATGCCGTCATCATTGATGAAATAGAGCAGGGACTTTGCTTACGAGTAGATCATCAGGATGAAGCGAATTTCGTTTATGCAGTGGTTGCACGCCAGATCTTGCCGCCAAGTTTTATGCCATCTCAGGATGAAGATGCAGGACAATATTTTCAGGCTGAAGTCTTCCTCAATGAAGGTGGGCAAAACTATGATGTGATGGAATGGACCCGGGAAGATCTTTTGCAGGATATTTTGGATCAGTATGAACGGCATCTGCACTTCTTGAGCAGGGTGCGCTAAGTGGTGCTATCGCTTAATTAACGTAATAAACCGAATAAAAAAGGATGCATATTGTGTCCTTTTTTATTCGGATTATCTTAAAATTTAACAAGGATATGAACCCTTAACTTATTTATAAATAATAAAAATTTCATTTATTCTTTAATAAAAATATAGATGATTAGCTCGTAAAAGGATGAAGTAAAAATCTATATTAATAAACTAAAAAATTAGATGTGATTTAACTGCTTATATTTTTAAATGAATACATCATTTTGATACAAAGCACTGCTCTGCATATGACATGATTACATGTTAAGTTTGAGCAGATAACAATAAAACTGCAGATTGTAGTGTCATGAAGAAGAAGGATTAGATGAAGCAAGCTTTGTTAATGTGCTGGACGACCTTTAAGCGCCTGCCTTCTGCATGGCTGCTTTGTCTGCAATTCATCATTCTGATCCTGTCAGTACTGAGCTATGAATACGCACCTTATCGGGCTGCAACTTGGGTACTAGGCGTATTGGTTTTACTGGTGATCGCTAGGGTTATTCGTCAGACTCCCGTATTTACCTTACTGGGATTAAGTTTCGTTGTTGGTGCGCTATTTTTTTCATCATTGGTTTTATCCGGGATGAAACAAGTCTGGGTCTTAATTACCGCCCATGCCTTTGAAGCATGTGCTTATTTTAGTGCATCCTATGGTTTATTGCGTTATATGTTTCATGACCGTTACCTGACCAAAGATGAATTATTTGCGGCAGGCGCAGCCTTTACTTTGATGGCTTGGGGTTTCGCTTTTCTTTATAGTATCTGTCAGTTATTGGTTCCCTATAGTTTTGCTGATCCAGATCTACAAGCTTATCAGCCCTGGTTAGATTTGTTGTTCTTGAGTTTTAGCGTGCAGTCCGCGACAGGATTGGCGGATACTATGCCAGTGAGTCCATTTGCCAGAATGCTCGCCATGATCCAGATGTTCTTTGGCGTGATGTATCTGGCACTGATTGTCTCTCGACTGGTGGGGCTGCAATATATTTCTCATTTACCGCATAGAAAACCAGAGCAAGAAAAAAAGGACACATAAAGTGTCCTTTTTCTGTATTCAGAATCTAATCAGAAATTAGAAACGGAATTTAGCATTCAAGCCCACAGTTTGGGTATCTGTTGCAACATCTTGATCCAGATTAGCATTTTTAGTTTCGTAGTTAGCATTAACATAGCTAGCACCTACAGATACTGCTGGAGTAACGAAGTAGTTTACGTTCGCACCTAAAGCTTTATCTGGAGAACCTGCATAGCTAGATTCCATATAAGAAACGCCAACACTTAGTTTAGGGTTGAGGTAAAGCGTTGTACCTAGGTTATAAGCAGTGTCTTCACCGTAAACTAAACCAGATTCAAAACCGATCGACATAGTTGTACCATCGATTGCACCTACGTATTTAGTACGTGCAGTAATTGCATCTTGATCTTCATTGATAGTCATCGTCTCAAGAGCAGCTTTAGCAACACCATTAGAAACGATATTGAAAGCATCAAGAGAAGCTTGGTCAGCAACACTTGTATAACCTACAGTAACCAGGAAATTAGGAATAGGTAATACACCCACTTCTAATGCATAACGGTCACCATTGTCATCTTTTTCACCAGCTTTATTGTCAATAATAGTATGGTTATAAGAAGCGCTTGCATATGCTGGAACAAGTTTAGTTGGGATGTAGGCTTCACCTTTCACACCATAAGTATGGTAGACGGCACGGTCACCAAATTCTTGTCCATCTTCACCGTAGCTATAAGCCGCAGAAACATTAGAAGCTTGGTTTAGGAATGCTGCTTCAGCTAAAGGGCCTTTAGAAGCATCAACATCTTTCAGGTAGTAAGTACCTTGAACAGCACCAGCAAAGTCTTTGTCATTGGCAGTATTGTCAATGTGTTCTGCTTGACCTTGAACTTCAAATTGATACGCTTGAGCACCGGTCATCGCTAATAATAAAGCAGTGGCTAAACCTAGTTTTTTCATGATTATTACCGTTTTTCAAAAGGGAGGTAAAACAGGGGTAATTGTATTGTAACAATTTATTAAGTCAATAAACCTTTTAAAATCATATAAATATGAATTTTATAATTGTTATGTTTTTGTAAAGGTTGTGAATTTATTATTCAACTGCTTAGTCCTAAAAAAAATACTGATAGAACAAATAATTACTTAAATAAAAAGAAATAATATAAAACACGTGAAAATTCACATTTATAATAGGTGGTTATTGTTTAATTTAATTCAAATGTATATAAGAATTGGAAAAACCAATTCTATAGAGTCAAACCTCTCCATATAAATGATTAAGAATGCCTAGATCACTTATTTAGTTGATTCAATAATTTTTTTCTAATTCATTAACTTTATTTTTTATTTAAAGTAAATCTAATTTTGTGTAAAAAACAGACAAATATCAAATCCAACTAATTTAATATGCTTTACATTTTACATGAAAGTTACGATAATTAATTCATCAAGTTAGATAATGTATTTACTTAAATTCTTTATTTGACCTGATTTTCCACGAATATTTTGTTTTATCGGCCCAGCTTTCCCCAAGGTTGGGCTTTTTTTTGCCTGAAACTTAAGTAGAGATGAATGAAGAGAAGAAAGACTAATCAATAAGTATAAATATTAAACAAATTAAAGTATATTTTAAAAGAAATTATAGCACTACAATGGTGCATTACCTTTGGTAAAATATTATATAAAAAATGAAATAGATAAAAAAACCCCAATTTTCATTGAAAATTGGGGTTTTTTAGCCAAAATTTGCGGGTAAATTAAAATATCTGCTGAGGAAAAATTTAATTCGCCCTAATGCGGTGCATTATGCACTTAATTGTTGCATGTGTAAACAGTAAACAATATGAATTTCAATTTTTTTTGAAACTATTTGATACATCTGCTGGTTATTTGCTGAAATTAAAAATTTTTACTTTAAATATAAGAACATAAATTAAGATTTATATGACTTTTGAGTTCAGTAAAGTTATATAAAAGCAGTTAATATAAAGAATTTTTTTCTTTCTGAAGAAATGGATTTTTTGTATAATAATTAAGATAAATCAAATACTTTATTAATTATTAGTCTGAGGGCGTACGCTAAGACAATGAATACTCTGCGCTCTGAACAAATCAGTAAACATCTTTATTGCGCAATGTCTGTCATTATTTTATGTCTGCTGTTCATTTGCATTCCTCTCATTGTGAATAGCACTCAAAGTTACCTTAAGGCTGTGCGTACTTCTGACAAATTACATGCCCTGCAAGAAGTTGCCATTCTGGCCAATAAGATTTCCAAGGAAAGAGCCCCTGCCAATAAAATCCTTTCCAGTACGCCTGAAGAGATTCACCAACGACAACAAGAACTCGAAATTTACCGTAAAGAAGTAGATCAGCAGTTCGAACATACAGCAAAAGTATTACAGCAAGTGGGCTTCCCGCATTTAAGTCAACGTTTGGAAAGTGCGGTTCGACCAAGTCTGGAGCAGGGACGTTTACAGATCGATAGCTATGCAAAAATTCCTTGGGAACAGCGTAATGCTCAAGCACTTGACCAAGCGATTGCTGCAATGTTTAAGGCCTGGGACAGTTGTCGCACTATCCTAAAAGGAGTAGTAATTGCTTCTAATACTACCTCTACCTCACAAAATAATTTTATTTCTCAGATTTTATTTTTATCTGACTTGAGGGATCAGGCAGGGCGTGCCGCCTCTACAATCATGGCTTATGTGACTTTCAACCAACCGATTCCTGCGGCAAACCTGACCCGTGCCATGCAAGTCCAATATCGGATCCATTATCTTTGGGATTTAATCGGCACATTGCAGCCGGAAGAGGACAAGACTGAAGAATTCAACCGGTTGCATAATGCTGTCGATACGGTCTTTATCCAAAAAGGCTTACCGATCGTTTCAAGTCTGGTGGAAGAGAGCATTCAGCAGGTTCCTTATCATTTGACAGGAACAGAACTCACCAATGCGATGGTTGATAAATTTGCTACCGTTGTTGACCTGCAAAGCTATTTACTTGAGTACAGCAATCAGGTTGCAGAGCGGGAAAAATCTTCTCATTTGCAGCAATTGCTCTGGACAGTTTTACTTTCATTTGTGTCTTTAGGAGCAGCAATTGTAACGATGATTTTTGCACGTAAAAGTGTATTTCAGCCGCTGATAGAAGCGCGTCAAATTCTGTTTACGCTTTCGGAAAATGGTGATATCAAAGCTTTATCATCGAATGCCCATACTAAATCTGAATCCTTATTTACTGCCATTCAAAGGTTGCAACAGATGTTGCAGCAACGTGATGCCTCAGAATTCAGGCTTAAAAATATTGCTCATTCCGATCCTTTAACCGGACTGGCGAATCGATTCGCCCTGGAGGAATACACCCGTTTTCTGGAATCACATCCTTCACAGTTTAGTCAGACGTGTTTGATGATTATTGATATTGATCACTTTAAGCAGGTGAACGATCAGTATGGACACATTATCGGAGATGAAGTCATTCAGTTTGTGGCGCAGTGCCTGAAGGACAATGTCCGTACTTCTGATTTACTGGTACGTTATGGCGGGGATGAATTTCTGGTTCTGATTGAAAATATTGACTTCGATAATGCCCGTAAGATTGCCGATAAGATTCGAAGCGAAGTAGAGGATGCTTATATTTTAAGTGAAAATGGCGATCAGATTCAGGTTTCGGTCAGTGTGGGGGTGGCGATAGGCGCGCCGTCTTGGATCAGCCTGTTTACCAAAGCGGATAAGGCTTTGTTTGTGGCTAAAGGTCAAGGGCGTAATGCAGTGGCTGAGGTTTAATTCATATATTTTTAATGTTTTTTACTTTATATATCCATGTTTTTAGAATGAAAAAAACGATGAATAAATCACCGTTTTAGCACAACATCTAATTCTTTAGAATCCGCCCTAACCCTATTTTAAAAAGAGGGGCTAGGGGAGATTCCTTATTTCAATAACGGCTTTAAGAACCGCGCGGTATGCGAAGTCTTACTCTTTGCCACTTCTTCAGGTGTGCCTTCCGCGATAATCATACCACCACCTGAACCACCTTCAGGACCTAAGTCCACGATCCAGTCCGCAGTCTTAATCACATCCAGGTTATGCTCAATCACCACAATGGTATTGCCCTTGTCACGGAGCTGATGCAGGATATCTAGCAGCTTGGCAATATCATGGAAATGCAGGCCAGTCGTCGGTTCATCCAGAATATACAGGGTTTGGCCGGTATCACGTTTTGCCAGTTCACGTGCCAGTTTCACCCGCTGTGCTTCACCACCAGAAAGTGTTGTCGCAGACTGACCCAGACGGATATAACCTAAGCCAACCTGATGCAAGGTTTCCAATCGACGGTGAATCACTGGAATGGCATCGAAGAAATGCATGGCATCTTCAACAGTCATCTCCAGTACATCAGAAATGTTCTTGCCTTTGTAGTTTACTTCCAGCGTTTCACGGTTATAACGCTTGCCATGACAGGCATCACACGGTACATACATATCCGGCAGGAAGTGCATTGCCACCTTGATCATACCGTCGCCTTCGCAGGCCTCACAGCGACCACCTTTCACGTTAAACGAGAAACGGCCGGCTGCATAACCACGTGCCTTGGCTTCCTGTGTTTGTGAAAACAGTTCACGAATCGGAGTAAACAGACCGGTATAAGTCGCTGGGTTGGAACGTGGTGTACGTCCAATCGGACTCTGATCAATATCTACAACTTTATCCAGGAATTGCAGACCATCGATCGAATCAAATTTCTCTGAGGTCTGAGTAGTCGCACCATTGAGCTGTGTTGCTGCTAGTGGCAACAAGGTGCGGTTAATTAACGTCGATTTACCTGAACCTGATACACCCGTGACACAGGTCATCACCCCTAATGGAATGGTCAGGTCGACATTTTTCAGGTTATGGCCTGCTGCACCCATCAGCCTGATCTGTTCTTCCGGTTTTGGTGGTTGGGTCCGTTTTTTCGGTACTTCAATTTTCAGCTTGCCAGACAGATATTTACCAGTCAGGGAATCTTCATGTTCAGCAAGTTCCTGATAGGTTCCTTCGGCAATCACATGACCGCCATGTACGCCGGCACCTGGACCGATATCAATAATATGGTCGGCGGCACGAATCGCATCTTCATCATGTTCAACGACCAATACTGTATTACCAAGATCACGCAGACGTACCAAGGTTTGTAGCAGACGGTCGTTATCACGCTGGTGCAGGCCAATCGAGGGTTCATCCAGCACATACATGACACCCATCAGACCGGCACCGATCTGAGAAGCCAGACGTATACGTTGTGCTTCACCACCAGATAAAGTTTCAGCTGAACGGGACAGACTCAGGTAATTTAAACCAACAGACACCAGGAAGTGCAGACGCTCACGGATTTCCTTAAAAATCTTATCGGCAATTTCACCGCGGGCACCTTCAAGATTCAGACCTTGATAGTAGCTTTCGGCGTCACCAATCGACATGCGGGTAATGTCAGCAATGGTCTTGTCCAGAATTTTGACATTACGTGAAATTTCATTCAGACGTGAACCATCGCAGGCATCACAGGCGGCATTGGACAAGTACTGTGCCAGATCATCACGAACATAATTGCTTTCAGTTTCACGATAACGGCGTTCTAAATGCGGCAGTACACCTTCAAAAGCAATCACACGATTATGACGGCGACCGCGTTCATCAATATAACTCAGGTCAATCTTTTCGCGACCGGTGCCATAGAGGAATTTCTTTTTAACATCGGCTTCGAGCTGATTCCATGGCGTATCCAGTGAATAGCCAAAGTGATTGGCGACCTTTTCGATCATGCTGTAATAATATGGACGCTGACGGTCCCAACCCCGGATTGCGCCTTGACTGATACTCAGTTCAGGATTTGGAATCAGTTTATCTGCACTAAAATGGCTACGCGTACCGAGGCCATCACAAACCGGGCAGGCACCAAATGGATTATTGAACGAGAACAGACGTGGTTCCAGTTCCGCCACCGCACGATCACATTTCGGGCAGGAATGTTTGGCTGAGAAAATACGATCTGGTCGCTCGCCTTTCATCCGCGAGACAATGGCAATATCGCCACCCAGACGAAGGGCAGTTTCAAAGCTCTCGGCAATACGGTTACCCAGATCATCACGGACTTTAAAGCGGTCAACCACCACTTCAATGGTATGCTTTTTCTTTTTATCCAGTTCCGGTGGAGGATCAATTTCCATGATCTCGCCATCCACGCGGGCGCGTACAAAACCCTGGCTCTGTAACTGTTCAAATAATGCGGAATATTCACCCTTGCGTTCACGTACAACGGGCGCCAACAGCATCAGGCCAGTACCTTCTTCCAAGCCTTTTACCGCATCCACCATTTCACTCACGGTTTGCGCGACCATCGGCAGGTCATGTTCTGGACAATAAGGTGTACCGACGCGAGCATACAGCAGACGCAGATAGTCATAAATTTCAGTAATTGTGCCCACGGTTGAACGCGGGTTGTGGCTGGTCGACTTCTGCTCGATCGCGATGGCCGGACTTAAGCCTTCTATCGAATCGACTTCCGGTTTTTCCATCTGGGACAGGAACTGGCGCGCATAGGCAGACAATGACTCGACATAACGGCGCTGACCTTCGGCATACAAGGTATCGAATGCCAGTGAGGACTTACCTGAACCAGACAGTCCCGTAATCACCACAAACTTGTCGCGTGGTATATCAAGGTTCACATTTTTAAGGTTATGGGTACGTGCGCCTCGAATACGGATGTGGCTTTGGCTCATGCAATGATCCTAGAATATTCATCAAAAACCCTTATATGATACCGGATGAAAAATGTTCAAGTGCAAATAAAAGTATTTTAAACGTCAAGTTATGTCGGTGATTGGTCAAAAGATCAGTACCAAAGCAATAAGTTAAAAATGTACGAGGTATTTTTTCCGATTAAAATTTTGGCCCTGCTTTTAATAAAAGCATTTGAACATGGATTTAAGCTCTGTAAAAAAACACAGAGTGCGTAGCATTGCGGAGCATCGATCCAAGATAAAAATTAGGATCATTGTGCCTATTTAGAATTTTGTAGAAAAAATAAAAAGCCCCGTATTGAACAGGGCTGAATTCAGCTTGTATCAATCCAGACCAGGCCACTGGCGTTGCTCAAATGCGCTGTCCCAGAACAACCATTCCAGACGCGCTGCATGGGTATAGGCTGTATGCATTTTTTCCAGGGTGTCGGCATCGACACGCGCTGCTACGCGATCCACAGTTGCAATCACATTGCGTACAGCAGTATGGAAATCTTCCCCGGCGTAAGTATCAATCCAGGCCTGATAAGGATTATTGGCTGCGGCCTTATCGACAATATCCTTGCCGACTTCTGCATAAATCCAGAAACATGGCAGCAGGGCTGCCAGCACCACCGGATAGCTTTCGGCCCAGGCAGTTGCCTGCAAATAGGAAGTATAGTGATGGCAGGCCAGCGTCAACGGCGTATTTTCGAACTGGGCTTTGCTGATACCGAAATCCTGCATAAAGCCATTATGCAGGCTGCGCTCGACCACAATCGCAATTTTAGCCGCTTCACTAAACTGGATCACATCATCAGCCTCAAAGGCTTTGGCGGCACAGACTGCCAGTGCACGGCCATAGGCCAGCAAATAATGCGCATCCTGAATCACATAATGACTGAAGGTATCACGGCTCAATGTGCCTTGTGCCAGCTGCTGGTTAAAAGGCAGGGCCAGGGTCTTTTGATAAAGTTCGAAGTTACGTTGCCATACGTCTTGAGAGAAACTCATACTGAAATCCTGAGCAGTTGAAGTCAAAGCATGCAGCACTATAGCAAAGATCGACCCGTTGAAAAGATCGATAGATTTGAAAAGCAGAAAATACGCAAAAAATGGTTCAGGAAGTGCTTTGGTTTATGCGGCAAAAGTTTCATAATTGAGACAAGTTTTAGTCTTGGTATTTCCCTACAATAAAAGAAATACACTCAATGAAATTTATCTAAGGTCGATTTGTATGTTGAAACATTTTGGTTTCTCAATCGCATTTTCGATCGTGTGCCTTGGTTTGTCTGCTTATTGGGGTTATACCCATGGTCCGGAAGCGGGCCTGCAAACCATGTTCACAGCACTGACCATTACCGCCATTCTGGCGATTATGGAAGTGTCGTTATCCTTTGATAACGCGGTTGTCAATGCCTCTGTTCTGCGTGGCTGGGATCATTTCTGGAAAATGCTTTTCCTGACTGTCGGGATTCTGGTTGCTGTTTTCGGGATGCGTTTAATCTTCCCGGTAGCCATCGTCGCGGTGACCGCAGACATGGGCTTTATGGAAGTAGTACAGCTGGCCCTGAATGATCCAAAAGAATATTCAGCGCGTTTGATGGCACATCATCCTGAAATTGCAGCATTTGGTGGTGCCTTCCTGTTGATGGTATTCCTGAATTTCTTCTTAGATGAAGAAAAGGATACGCACTGGTTCAGAAGAGTAGAACGCCGTTTATCCAACTTGGCCAGTGTTCCGGCGATGTCGGTCTTTATTGCGCTGGTGGCGCTGCTGATCATGGCGGCCAATGTGGTAGAGGCCAAACGTCTGGTCGTGACCATGGCGGGAATCTGGGGTATTGTGATTTACATCGGGGTGCAGGTACTCAGCCATCTGCTTGGTGGTGAACCGGAAGTCGATGAAAATGGTAATGCAGTTCGTCATGATGAAAATGGCGTACCTACTGGCGTGGTGAAAGCTGGTATTGGAGGATTCCTGTATCTGGAAGTCCTGGATGCCTCGTTCAGTTTTGATGGCGTGATCGGTGCCTTTGCAATTACCTCGGACGTGGTAATCATCATGCTGGGTCTGGCAATCGGTGCGATCTTTGTCCGTTCAATGACGATTTATCTGGTGGAAAAAGGCACGCTAGATGCTTATATCTATCTGGAACATGGTGCGCATTACGCGATTGGCGCCTTGGCTTTCATCATGATTGCCAGCGGTACTGGTGTACATGTACCGGAAATAGTGACCGGCCTGATCGGGGTGGCCTTTATTGTCTGGGCCGTGATTGCCTCGATTCAGTACAAGAAACGTCAGGCTTTACATCACTAAGGCCTGTGATCCTGATGCAAAAGCGTAGCTCCGGCTGCGCTTTTTTATTTTTTAGATCAGCATCATCTTTATTTCAAATAAAATTCCTGCATCCATCCCGGCCGAATGTCCTATAATCTTCGCCTGAAGATCCATCAAT
This sequence comes from Acinetobacter sp. UBA3132, assembly GCF_002364825.1. Classification (NCBI taxonomy): domain Bacteria; kingdom Pseudomonadati; phylum Pseudomonadota; class Gammaproteobacteria; order Moraxellales; family Moraxellaceae; genus Acinetobacter; species Acinetobacter sp. UBA3132. The sequence continues at coordinate 20,366 of NZ_DEZM01000227.1, forward strand.
TGAACTGCCATAATTTATGATGAATGCCCTAGAACGTCGCTCAACCTTTGCGCTTAGCAGCATTTTTGCACTGCGCATGCTGGGGTTGTTTATGATTATCCCTGTATTTTCGGTTGCAGGACAGTCATATGAATATGCTACGCCGGCACTGATTGGCTTGGCAGTAGGGGTTTATGGTCTGACTCAGGCCATTCTACAGATTCCGTTTAGCCTGATTGCAGACCGTTTCAGTCGCAAACCGTTGGTGGTCATCGGGTTATTGCTATTCGCTCTGGGTGGTGCAATAGCCGCCATGTCGGACACAATCTACGGAGTGATTATTGGGCGTGCCATTGCGGGCGGCGGTGCGGTTTCGGCAGTGGTCATGGCATTGCTTGCCGATGTGACCCGTGAAGAAAACCGCATGAAAGCCATGGCGACCATGGGCATGAGTATCGGCTTATCTTTTGTGGTGGCATTTACCTTAGGCCCTTGGTTAACGGGTCTAGTGGGTATTTCAGGGCTGTTCTGGGTGACTACCATAATGGGGTTGGCGGCAATTGCGATGCTGCTGATGGTGCCAAAAGTGACCCGTCATCATCGTAATTTTCAGCAGGGGTATCTGATCCAGCTGAAACAAGTCCTAAAAATGGGTGACCTGAATCGCCTGCATGTCTCTGTGTTTAGCCTGCATTTGTTATTAACGGCAATGTTTATCTATGTGCCTTCGCAACTGATTGAGTTCGCTAATATTCCTTTGGCCAGTCATGGCTGGGTATATCTGCCCTTACTCGTAATTAGTCTGTTCTTTGCTTTTCCAAGCATTATTCTGGCGGAAAAATACCGCAAAATGCGTGGTATTTTCCTGACTGCAATTGCGGGAATTATCGTTGGCCTATTGGTACTGATTTTTGGCTTTGAATCGAAATATATCCTGCTCACTGGTTTAGGGATTTTCTTTATTGCCTTCAATGTAATGGAAGCCTTATTACCATCGTGGTTATCCAAGGTTGCGCCAATTCAGTCCAAGGCAACAGCGATGGGCGTGAATGCCAGCAGCCAGTTCCTCGGCGCCTTCTTTGGCGGTACGCTAGGTGGACAACTTTTGTTGCTGAATGACACTTCCATGGGTTGGAGTATTCTGACTGCGGTTGCTATAATTTGGCTATTCATTAGTTTTGGTCTGGCTCAGCCGCGCTATCTTTCGTCCCTGGTGTTAAGCCTGCCTGAAAATCGACAAACAGATGAATGGACTTCACAGCTTTTATCTATTCATGGTATTGAAGAAGTCGTGGTGATGCCGGAACAGCAAGTGGCCTACGTCAAGGTTGATAAACAGCAGATTAATGATACTGCGCGACAACAATTAACGCACTTGTTGGGTAAAGAGGTAGCCATTTAAGCATAACTCTTATAAAGTAAAATATAGAAACAAATAGGAAGTATAGGTCTCATGCGTGGTGTAAATAAGGTTATTTTAGTAGGTACTTTAGGTCGAGATCCTGAAACAAAAACTTTCCCGAATGGGGGTTCTCTCACTCAATTCTCTATCGCGACCAGTGATTCGTGGACGGATAAGAACACTGGTGAGCGTAAAGAGCAAACAGAATGGCACCGCATTGTGCTGCATAACCGTTTAGGTGAAATTGCACAGCAGTATCTACGTAAAGGTTCTAAAGTCTATATCGAAGGTTCACTACGTACCCGTCAGTGGACAGACCAAAGTGGTCAAGAGCGTTACACTACAGAAATCCGTGGTGAGCAGATGCAAATGCTGGATTCTGGCCGTCCTCAAGGTGAACAGTCAGACAATGGCGGTTTTGCACAGCCACGTTTCAACAATAACCAGGGCGGCTATGGCAATAACAATGCTGGTCAACAAGGTTATAATGCACCACAGCAAGGTGGCTTCAATAATGCACCTGCGGGTGGTAATGGCTATGGCAATAATAACCCAAGCGGTTTTGCGCCAAAATCTGCACCAGCTCCAGTTGCAGCGCCTGCAGCAGACCTGGATGATGACTTACCATTTTGATTAAAATTTAAAGCAGAAAAGCATCCTTAAAAGCCCGTCATCCGACGGGTTTTTTTAAACACGTTTATTTGTTTTCTTCTTTTTAGGAGATACCCACATTGTAATGAGGGCACGGCATACGGTTTCTTGTGCCATATCCAGAACCTCAACATTAACCTGGTATTCAGCGATTTCATGCCATTCAACATTTAACTTTGCAGGTGTGGCAATAGCTCTTAAATCGGTCGTTGCTCTTTTAAGATATTCGACCTGCATACCTTTTAGAATCCAGGAATGGGTTTTGGGGACGCTGGCATCGGTCATGGTACCTGCTGCCAGTTCAGCCAGATTGCATATGGCAATCGCATGGATTGTATCTAGATGATTGAGTACAGCCGCATGTTTCTTCATGCTCACTTCGCAATAATACGGAGCAAGCGTTTCGAGCAATGGGGAAATACTGCTGAAATAAGGTATTTTTATGCAAAGTAATCTGGAAAATATGTATTTACCACCTGGTTTTTTGTGAAAGGTTTTCCATATTTTTAGAGCCTGGCTCATGATCGCGATCCTGCGTAAGAGGTGAATAATAATAAGATCCTCATACAGAATAATATTCTGTATTTGCAGGACTCACAAGAAAAGTGTTTAAAATAGACAAGTTAATGATTAACGGTGCCGAGCACATTAAGGAGAATGCAAGGTATGGATGTATTGGAAGGGAGTTATCCAGGCGGACGCTTGGCCTTAAAGCGTCAAATTCTGAATTGTGCGCTACAGGAATTTTTACAAAGTGGCATAGCTGCAACGACAATTGAAATGATTCGGGATCGGGCAGAAACCAGTGTTGGCGCAATTTATCATCATTTTCATCACAAGGATGGGATCGTAGCTGCGCTGTATCTAGCCGCTTTAAAGGATCAGTCCAACCGACGTTTAGATGCCTTATCCCAAGCGAAAAGTGCTGAACAGGGTATTCATGCCATTATCCGAAGTTATATTGATTGGGTCATCAGTTATCCAGATTTTGCCCATTTTCTCTATGCGGCCCATCATGTGGTACATACCTCCGACTTGCGTCAGGATCTGGAACAGCGTACCAGCCAGCGCAATCAGGATTTAAAGAAATGGCTGGCCCAGCAGTCAGATGCCGCTTGTCTGCAAGCTGTCCCACCTGCTTTACTGATCTTTTTAGTAATTGGCGCGACAGAAAGCTATTGCCGTGCCTGGCTGGCAGGTCGAGTCAAGGATTTTCCGCAAAAACATGTATCTGCTTTGGCGCAGTCAGTTTGGGATTCTTTACAGCATTTTTCTCGGTAGAGGTCTGGAGTTAAATTGGAATAAAAGATAATAAGTAAAAAATTAATAGAATTTATAAATCTAAAAAACCGATAGTTTTTATAAAAAGTTACGGTTTTATCTATTATTGGTTTTTGCGTATTCTTAGTTCATCGAATGAATTCCCGCGAACTGATAGGAAAAAATCACATGAGTTTAATCAATACTGAAGTTAAGCCATTTAACGCAACTGCTTATCACAATGGTCAATTTATTGAAGTATCTGAGCAGGACATGAAAGGCAAATGGTCTGTTGTATTCTTCTATCCTGCTGACTTCACTTTTGTTTGTCCAACAGAATTAGGCGATCTTGCTGATCAATATACTGAATTCCAGAAATTAGGTGTAGAAATCTATGGTGTATCCACGGATACGCACTTCACCCATAAAGCTTGGCATGACACGTCTGACGTGATTGGTAAAATCCAGTATCCAATGATTGGCGATCCAACCTGGACTCTGGCGAAAAACTTTGAAGTGCTGATCGAAGCTGAAGGTCTGGCTGACCGCGGAACTTTTGTGATCGATCCGGATGGTAAAATCCAGATCATTGAAATCAACGCAGGTGGTATCGGTCGTGACGCACAGGAACTGCTTCGTAAAGTAAAAGCAGCTCAGTACGTACATGCTCATCCAGGTGAAGTATGTCCTGCAAAATGGAAAGAAGGCGAAGCGACTCTTGCTCCTTCAATTGACCTGGTAGGTAAAATCTAATTCGACAAATCTTTATCAACCATAAAAAAATCCAGCCTTCAGCGCTGGATTTTTTTATGGTTATTCGAAAATGAAAGGACAATTAAATCATATAGCCTTGATGATTTTCGGCTGTGGCAAGCAAGCCTTCAACCAGATGCTTGATCAGTTTTTCATCACCCGACGCTGGCTTTTACATAAGGTATAAACCAATTGTAGGGTACCAGTACTGACACCAGTATTGTCTTATATTTGGGATACTGCATTTCATTGGCCTAGTATCGATAGTTATCCGCAACGCATACAATGAATACATGTTTATCCTATTCAGATAGGAGTAAAAGATGAAAAAAGTCATAGGCGTTTACCGTAGTCAGCACATGCATTGGGTTGGTGATGGATTTCCGGTTAAAAACCTGTTTTCTTATGACCGTCTTGGTCAGGTCATCAGTCCGTTCCTGTTGCTGGATTATGCAGCGCCGTATCATTTTGATCCGACTACGGTGCAGCAGGGTGTCGGTTCACATCCACACCGTGGTTTTGAAACCGTGACGATCGCCTATCAGGGTGGAGTAACACATAAGGATTCTGGCGGTGGTGGCGGTACGATTCAGGCAGGTGATGTACAGTGGATGACTGCAGGTGCAGGCGTGGTGCATGAAGAATTCCATTCTCCAGACTTTGCCCGGAATGGTGGTCTGTTTGAAATGTTCCAGCTGTGGGTGAATTTACCTGCCAAAGACAAAATGACTACACCGCGTTATCAGGCACTGACGGCAACTGATATTCCCCGGATTGAAATGGATGAAGGTGCAGGGCATATCCGGGTCATCGCTGGTGAACTTGATGGGCATCATGGTCCGGCGCATACCTTTAGTCCGGTCAATGTCTGGGATGGTGAACTCAAAGCAGATTATGAAACGATGCTGCAGATACCTGCCGGTCATAATGCTTTGCTGGTGCTATTGAGTGGAGAGCTGGTAGTGAATGCTGGCCAGAAAGTTCTGGACAGTTCTATTGTGATATTTGCTCAGGATAGCGATCCTATAATCCAGATTCAGGCTTATCAGGACAGCAAATTCGTAGTCTTGACCGGTGAACCCTTGAAAGAACCCATTCAAGGTTATGGTCCTTTTGTGATGAATACCAAGGAAGAAATTGTCCAAGCCTTCCAGGATTTTAATCAGGGTAAATTTGGAGAAATTCCGGTAGCTGCTGAATAAAAATGTCAGTCCAGAAAGAAAGAAGCCTCTGCAGTGCAGAGGCTCTTAAATAGTTATGCGCTGTAAGTTCTTCTGATTATAAGATTTTTTAAATAACTTCAACACTGTGGAGGGCGATGGAGTTATCATTTTATTATGCAGAAAATTATAGCGCTTCTTGTATCTTTTGTAAAACGAAAGTTAAAAAATTGGTTAATTTAAATGTATTGTTTTTAAAGGATAATTTTTTAAAAATACAAAAAACATCAATAAAAGCATAAATTTAAACAGTGTTAACTTTTTATATTAAAAATGTAAAAAATTATGAATTTTCAAGATCGGAAG
>NZ_DEZM01000188.1:0-9551 GCF_002364825.1 Acinetobacter sp. UBA3132
TATGAAAGAGGTCTAATATAAATCTATTTAAATAGGTTTCACCATGAGGTAAAAGTCGATATTTCTCCCGAAATTTCAACCTGAAGACGGTATTCTTCTAAAACCTGTCCATTCTATAAACAAAAAGTACAGGAGAGGGTGGGCATTGAGGAATGAGTACTGCATTTAGAAATTCTGCTACAATATCGCCAATTTTTCATATTGATCGTGCTTGATCTTTTGCACTGCGGATCTGCAGTAGGTATTTTCCATGAGTTTTAAACAAGAGTTAGCGGCGCAGGTCGCTCAGCGACGTACATTCGCGATTATTTCCCACCCTGATGCCGGTAAAACGACCATGACAGAAAAACTGCTGTTATGGGGGCAGGCAATCCAGGTTGCCGGTATGGTAAAAAGCCGTAAGTCTGACCGTGCGGCGACTTCGGACTGGATGGAAATGGAAAAGGAACGTGGTATTTCGATCACGACCTCGGTCATGCAGTTCCCGTTTAAAGACAAGATGATCAACCTGCTCGATACCCCGGGGCATGAAGACTTCTCGGAAGATACCTACCGTACCCTGACTGCTGTGGACTCGGCGCTGATGGTAATTGATGGTGCAAAAGGTGTCGAGGACCGTACCATTAAATTGATGGAAGTGTGTCGTATGCGCGATACACCAATCATCTCTTTCGTCAACAAAATGGACCGTGAAATCCGTGAGCCGCTTGAGCTTCTAGACGAGATCGAAAACGTCCTGAAAATTAAATGTGTGCCAATCACCTGGCCGCTGGGTACTGGTCGTGACTTCGCTGGCGTATACAACCTGATTGAAGAAAAATTCTATGTCTATAAGGCGGGTTTCGGTTCAGTGATTACTGACATCGAAGTACGTGATGGTTATGACCATGCGGATCTGCGTGAAAAAGTAGGTGAGCTGGCATGGGCAGCATTTGAAGAATCTCTTGAACTGGTTCAAATGGCCAATGAGCCATTAGACCGTGAAGAATTCCTGGCAGGTCGCCAAACACCAGTGTTGTTCGGTACGGCATTGGGTAACTTTGGTGTAGACCATGTCCTGAATGCATTTAGTGAATATGCACCGGAGCCGAAAGCACATCCAACACAAAACCGTAAAGTTGAAGCAACTGAAGAAGGTTTTAGTGGTTTCGTCTTCAAGATCCAGGCCAATATGGATCCGAAGCACCGTGACCGTATTGCCTTCATGCGGATCTGTTCAGGTAAGTATGAAAAAGGCCTGAAAATGAAGCATGTGCGTCTGGGTAAAGATGTACGTATTAGTGATGCATTGACCTTCTTGGCGGGTGACCGTCAGCATCTGGAAGAAGCATGGCCAGGCGATATTATTGGCCTGCATAACCACGGTACTATTCAGATTGGTGATACTTTTACTTCAGGTGAAGATCTGCAGTTCACAGGTATTCCACACTTTGCGCCGGAAATGTTCCGTCGTGTACGTCTGAAAGATCCATTGAAATCTAAGCAGTTACAAAAAGGTCTGAAAGAGCTTTCTGAAGAAGGCGCAACCCAAGTCTTCATGCCGCAACATAATAATGACCTGATCGTTGGGGCAGTGGGTGTGCTACAGTTCGAAGTTGTCGCATATCGTCTGAAAGAAGAATACAAAGTAGACTGCGTGTACGAGCCAGTGAGTATTAATACTGTGCGTTGGGTTTCTTGTGATGATGAAAAGAAATTTAATGAATTCAAGAAAAAAGCCCATGACCAGTTGTCTGTTGATGGTGGCGGCCATCTGACTTATCTGGCACCAAGCCGTGTCAATCTGCAACTGATGCAGGAACGTTACCCTGACATCGTGTTCCGTAATACCCGTGAACACTAAGTAATAAAATGATTTAAAAATAAAACAGCTTCTCAGGAAGCTGTTTTATTTTGTGCTACATTCACTTATCTTTTCAAATTTGCTTGGGAATATGAAACTTAGCAATGCAGTCATGCTGAGTTCAGCAATCAGTTTAGGATTATTGCTGGGCGCCTGCGATCAAAAAAAATCAGAACCAGAAACAAAAACTCAGGATACGGTAGTCGAAATTAAGCAAGTAGAAAAGGCAGATGTATTGCCTTATCTGAATATTCAGGAACAGCCGGCCAAGATTGCACTCCCATTTTGTGAAACCAAAAACTGTATCGAAGTGGATATTCAGACCCTGGATACGGTAGATCCATGGTTGAACCAGTGGATGGAACGTAAACAGGCACTGGTGATTCAGGATCAGATTAGGGATAAAGATCAGCAGCAGGACATGAGCTTACAGCAGGCCGTCAATGCCTATGTAAAAAAGTCAGATGCCTGGCAGGAACAGATTAAAATCAATAAAGCCTATCAACTGTCCATGTATACCCGCATCCCTTATCAGCATAATCAGTATGTGCTAATGCAGATTGGGGTGGATACAGAGCAGGAAAATGTTACGGTGAAGGAACGCTATTATTTTTATGTGGCAGACCGCCGCAGTCAAAAAAATCTAACGGCCTTAGAAATTATTGATCCACAAAAACGGGTCACGATGGACAAGATCGTGCAAAATGCTTATGCAAAATGGCTAAAAGAAAATAGTAAAGAAGTCCGACAAACTGCTCCGAAAAAACTGTATTGGGGGCAAGCTGACTGGTTCTTTGATCAGGAGGGGATTGGGCTGCATTATCGTGGTGGGGAAATTGTCAAGGATGCTAAACAACTTGATATTTATCTTAGTCAAGAACAAACACAACAGGTCTTGAAAGCTGAAGTGTATCAGCATATGTTTTAGGATTGATGCCCGAAAACGGGTGGAATGTGATGTAACACAAAAGGGTATTGAATGCCAAAATATAACAAGATATTCGGCCTGTCTCTATTGGCGACAGCGATTCTGTTGACTGCCTGTCAGCCTCGAGAAAAGGAAGCCAAAGAGGTTAATCCACCGGAAGTCACTCAGGCAGAGCCTGAAATCGTCCAGCTCAAGGGTGAAACCGAAAAGCTTAACCTGGATCTCCCGGAATGTGATGGTAAAAGCTGTCCTGAAATCACCATTGAACGTCTGAACAGTAATCAGCGTTTTATTGATGAATTTATTGATCAACAGATTTTAGCCCGACTGAAGGGTATGCTTGATGTTGATGCGATTACGTCAGCGAAAGTACAAGCCGCCAGTGAGCCAACACCTGTTCAATCCGCAGCTTCAGAGGCAGCTGTAACTCAACCCCAGCTCAGTGCACGTCAGCAGCTGGAAAAGCAGACTATTCCTTATATGCAGACTTTCCTGAATCTGGACAAGGAGCTGAAAGCACTCAGTGCCAATCACAGTATTAGCCTGATGATCAAGCCGAAGATCCTGAATCCTGGAAATCCGCTGGCCACAGTAGTATTAAATAGCACACATTATCTGGGTGGGGCACATGGTTCTACTGCACAGAACTATTATAACTTTGACCTCGACAGTAAAAAGCTGGTCAAGCTGGATGATATTGTCCTGCCAAAACAAAAGGCGCAGCTGGAAGCCAAAGCGCATGAAGCCTTTAAAACCTGGGTAATTGATTCAGAGCTGGCAACTGATGTTGCAGAATACGAGCAGGCCTGGAAATTCAAGTTAACGGATAATTTCTTCCTGACCAAACAAGGTCTGGCACTGCAATATGCAGAATATGAAATTGGACCTTATGTGGTCGGCTTGCCGCGTTTAAATATTCCTTATAGTGATTTACAGGGAGTCTTAAAACCAGAGTATCTGCCGAAAACTGAACAGGCTGCTTCAGAAGCCCAAGTTGCAAAATGAGCCTGAAACTGTTTGATACGCATACCCACTTCGATGTTCCTGATTTTGATTATGACCGGGAACAGTTAGCTTATGCTGCTAAAAAGGCAGGCGTGGAAGGGCTAATCCTGATCGGTTTTTTACAGCAGCGTTTTCAGGACCTGATTCAAACCCAGCATTTTTTAAATGATCTTGCCGATGCGCCAAGGAGCTATTTAGCCCCCGGCTTACATCCTTTTTATATCGAGCAACATCAGCAGGACCATTTGCAGGATTTAGAGCAGATCCTGCAAACTGAAGACTGTATTGCCATTGGTGAAATCGGTCTGGATACGTTTCTGAAACAGCATAAGCAAGCAGAAATTTTTCAGAAGCAGAAAGACTTTTTTGCTGCTCAGATTGAACTGGCACAGCAGTATGACAAACCGATTTTACTGCATATCCGTAAATCTCATGCAGAAGTACTCAAAATGCTGAAAGAACATCAATTTAAACAGGGCGGTATTGCGCATGCCTTTGGTGGGGGAATTGAAGAAGCCAAGGCTTTTGTCAAACTGGGTTTCAAGATTGGGGTAACAGGACAAATTACCAATCCCAATGCCCGAAAACTGCATCAGGTGGTACAGCAGATGGGCCCGGAACATCTGGTCCTTGAAACCGATTGTCCAGACATGACGCCCTTATGTTGTCAGCATTCTACTGAACAGCGTACCCGCAATACGCCTGCAAATCTGCCCTATGTGCTGCAAGGACTGGCTAAAAGTTTGTATATGGATCAAGAGGAACTGGCAGAACAGCTCTGGAAAAATACCCATCAGGCTTTGCATCTGGATATCTAATATAAAATCCTTGCATCAGTTGAAAACTGTATTTCAATGTATGATCCAATGAAAAAAGGCGCATTATGCAATTTCTAAAATGCTTTAGACTTGGCATCATGCATATAAATTATTTTGAGTGAGATTCACATGGCACAAGGACTATTGGCGGGTAAGCGCTTCCTGATCGCAGGTATTGCAAGTAAATTATCAATTGCTTTTGGTATTGCTCAGGCATTACACCGTGAAGGTGCAGAACTTGCTTTTACCTATCCAAATGAAAAGCTGAAAAAACGTGTAGATGATTTTGCTGCACAATTCGGTTCTGAATTGGTATTTCCTTGTGATGTGGCGGTAGATGCAGAAATTGACCATGCATTTGCAGAACTGGCAAAACACTGGGATGGTCTGGATGGAGTCGTGCATTCAATCGGTTTTGCACCTGCACATACCTTAGACGGTGACTTTACTGATGTGACGGATCGTGAAGGTTTCAAGATTGCACATGACATCAGTGCTTATAGCTTTATCGCGATGGCACGTGCTGCAAAGCCACTTTTAGCTGCACGCCAAGGTTGTCTACTCACTCTGACTTATCAAGGTTCTGAGCGCGTGATGCCGAACTACAACGTGATGGGTTTGGCGAAAGCATCACTAGAAGCGGGTGTACGTTACCTGGCATCTAGCTTGGGCGCAGACGGTATCCGTGTGAATGCCATCTCAGCTGGTCCAATCCGTACCCTTGCAGCGTCTGGCATTAAATCTTTCCGTAAAATGCTGGATCTGAATGAAAAAGTGGCTCCGCTTAAACGTAATGTCACCATTGAAGATGTTGGTAATGCTGCATTATTCCTGTGCTCACCATGGGCGAATGGCATTACTGGCGAAATCATGTATGTTGATGCCGGTTATAATACGGTTGGCATGAGCGCAGAGCTGATGCTGGATGCAGAATAAGATTTTTAATACTTATTTCAAGTAAAGAAAACCCCTCAATTGAGGGGTTTTTATTTTTTATGCTAATGGACAATGATGTAAATCTGATGACATCAAGTCTAAAAAATAGGATGAAGATAATTTATCTTTTAATACTTTGCCATTAAGATGCTTAAAACAAAAAAATCAGGAAAATAACCATGTTTAAATCACGGTGGATTAGCATCATTTTCGTTATAGGCTTAGGTCTGGGAACTTCGGCTATGGCAATAGAAGAGCACCAGCATTACAGCATGCATGACCTGGATAAAAATTTGAAAAAATTTAAAGCTGCAGAGGATTCTAAAGAGGCACAAGCAGCATTACAGATCATGCAGCAAACTGTAGAAAGCTACCAGAAACATTTACCATCCAAGCTGCAAAAACTGAAAGCCGAAGATGCACATGTAGTGGCCTATCAGGGATTGCTAAAGGATTTGCTAAAAGAGATTAAAAAAGCAGAACAGCTGGTTGCTGTTAAGCAGTTACAGGAAGCCCAAAATTTGTCTGTGAAAATGGATGAGATTAAAAAGCAGGGACATCAAGCCTTTAAATAAGTTATAAGCAGACCATAAAAAAGACCGCAATTGCGGTCTTTTTGATTCAGGATCAAACGATTAAGCTTGACCTTCAACAGCAGTAGCTTGCGCACGTTGCATGTTGGCTTCGAATTCAGCATCAAAGTTGATTGGTGTAAGCAGTAGCTGTGGGAAGCTACCTTTAGTGACCAGATCATTCACTGCTTCACGAAGGAATGGGAACAGGATGTTCGGGCAGTACGCACCAAGAATGTAAGGCAGACGCTCTTCTTCAACGCTATCAATCAGGAAGATACCTGCTTGAGTGACATCAACGATAAATGCTGTATCACCTTCGTTGTTTGCCTGTACTACCACTTTTAAAGCGACTTCAAAGTGAGTTGGATCAATCTTTTCTGCAGAAGAAGACAGGTTGATGTTCAGCTCAGGTTGCCATTGCTTGGTAAAAACTTGTGCCCCAGGTACTTCAAAAGAAATGTCTTTAGTGTAAATACGCTCTAATGCCAATTGTGGTTGAGCTTGTTGTTCTTCACTCATTCTTTAATCCTTAATATGAGGTGATAATTAAAGGGCAATTAAGCCAGTAATTCGTCGAGTTTGCCTTCACGCTCTAAAGCATAAAGCTGGTCAAAACCGCCGATGAATTGTTCATTAATAAAAATCTGTGGCACGGTACGGTGATTGGTGCGTTGCATCAAATCAAGACGAACCTGCGGATCTTCTTTAGACAGATTGATTTCTTTATATTCTACGCCCTTACGCTCAAGGAGCTGTTTTGCACGGACACAGTATGGACACACAGTCGTTGAATAGATAATGACTTCAGCCATGAATGAATCTCCTGATCGTAAATTATTTACTTTTCACCAGAGGTAAGCCTTGGGCTTTCCAGTTGCTGATGCCGCCATCAAGACGGTAAGCATCTGCATGACCGACCTGTTGTAGCGCAGTACCTGCAACTTGCCCAAGATTACAAATGAACACCAATGGGCGATCTGCTGTTTTTAACTCTTCGACATGTTTGGTAATTTGGCTGTATGGAATATTACGGCTACCGCTGATATGACCTTCACGGAAATCTTTGGCATCACGCAGGTCAATCAGCATGGCATTTTTTGCCTTAACCAAAATTCCCAGCGATTGCGGAGAAATTTTACGACCGTTACGTTGACCTTCGATAATGAAGAACAAAACCACCAATGCTGCAAGTGCACCAAACAAGAAGGGGTGATTCCCCATAAACTCGAACCAACGTTCCACAATTCACCTAATTACAATTTCAAAATTGCCAAGAGTATAGCTCATAAATATGGTGATCAAAATCACCGCTTCAAGGGCTAAAGCTTAAGAATATCAATTTTTTTGTTGAGCTTCCGTGATTTCATCAATTAATCGCAGATAGCTGTCCAAACGACGTGGCAAAATTTCACCTGAATCTGCTGCCTGACGTAAAGCACATTGCTTTTCATGTTTATGCGTGCAGTTACGGAACTGACAGTGCCCTAGCAGATTTTCAATCTCTGGAAAACCGGTTTGTACCTTGTCTAAAGTCAAATGCCACAGGCCAAATTCACGAATCCCCGGAGAGTCAATCAGGGCAGCGCCATCACCAAAGGAAATCAGACGTGTTGATGTCGTTGTATGCTGACCAAGTGCCGAGTTCTCGGAAATGATATTGGTTTTCTGTGCTGCATCCGGCACGATCGCATTAATCAGCGTACTTTTCCCGACACCGGACTGACCGACAAAAGCGACCGTTTCATTTTCCAGACGGTTAGATAAAGCGCTCAGGTCGCCATCGGATTGGGTCTGCATCACTTCATAACCGAGGTCTTGATATTCTTGCAGCAGTTCCAGAATTGGATCATTTTCCTTGAGCAAGTCTGATTTATTCAGGACTAGTAGTGCGGGAATCTCTGCATCGGCACAAGCCACCAGATAACGATCAATCAGGCCTGGTGCTGGCTCAGGCAATGGTGCAAATACAATCACGATCAGGGAAACATTGGCTGCGACCGGTTTAACCTTGTGATAACGGTCAGGTCGGGTCAGCAGCGATTTACGCGGATGAATCGCAGTGATAATTCCCAAGCCAGTATTTGGATCAGCCTGCCATTTGACCCGGTCACCTGTGACCAGCAATTCAAGGTTAGTACGGGTATGACAGCGCCACACACTGCCCATTTCAATTTCTTTCCAGAAGGGTTCAGGTTCACCTTCAGCCACCACCGGTTTTTCAGGATGCAGTTCAGGAACCGAAAGCGCCTGGACTTCTAGCTGTCGACCATAATGCTGCACGACCAGTCCTTCCAGGTCTTGAGAGGTATCCGCCTCTTCCTGACGCGTTTTGTGCTGTTTTTGAATACGACGTTGTTGTTGTTCAGTTAAACGACGTTTACGTATTAAAGCCATTCAAATCCTAAAAAACCATGGGAGTGAGATGGCAAAAATAGCATGAAGCAGGGTGTCAGTTACAGCATCGACGTAATAAATTTGCTACTATAAATGTTTTATAGCCTAATAAGATTGCACATTTATGAGCAGCACCCCGGATAGCCGCCTGATTTGGATCGACCTGGAAATGACAGGTCTGGATACAGACAATGACCAGATTATTGAAGTTGCAACGATTGTAACCGATGACAATTTAAATATTCTTGCCGAAGGTCCTGTCCTTGCAGTTCATCAGTCGGATCGTGTGCTCAATGCCATGGATGAATGGAATACCCGTCAACATGGACAATCGGGCCTGGTGGAGCGTGTGCGTCGCAGCAAACTTACTGCACAAGATGCTGAACAACAAACCATTGAATTCCTGAAAAAATGGGTCAATCCAAAAGTATCACCCATGTGTGGTAATTCGATCTGTCAGGATCGTCGCTTCCTACACCGTCTGATGCCAGAACTGGAGCAATATTTCCATTACCGTAACCTGGATGTGTCTTCAGTGAAAGAGTTGGCAAAACGCTGGCGTCCGGAAATCATGAGTGGCCTCAAGAAAAATGCTTCCCATCTGGCGATGGATGATATTCGTGATTCAATTGCTGAACTGAAATACTATCGTGAATATTTTTTCATTATGAACAAATAGTCCGGACATGGAAAAAGAGGCATAAAGCCTCTTTTTTATTTACTTGAAGAGAGGCTTTTATTATAAAAATTGTCGCTGCTTTCAAACAGTACCCAGGTGAGCAGGACCAAAGCCAGATGGATCTGGGTTTCATGTTGATCAAAGACAATTAAAGCAAATAATCCCAAAGTCAGTAAGCGAATCATGACACTGAGATAATAATTTTTCTGCTTTTTAAAAACTAAGCCATAAAGATAAAGCAGGAACAGAACAACCATGAGTGCATAAAGGGCGTTAAATAGCATACTGACCTGACTCCCTGTAAGCTGAGAAGGATTAAAATATTCTGGTTATTAGGCTTCTTTCATAAATCATTAGACCTCTTTCATAAATC
>NZ_DEZM01000162.1:0-10846 GCF_002364825.1 Acinetobacter sp. UBA3132
GTAGTTTTAGACTTGAGTAGAATAACTCAAAAGAGCCAATTAAATGAAACATTAAACTCAACTGATTTAAAAATTTTATGATTAAAAAAGGAAAAAGTTATAGGAAAACATGGTTTTCAGGAGTTCCAAATGAATCAGTATAATTCAGTTAAATTTGTCAAAGAAGTCAAGGAATCAAAAAGTGCCCAATAAAAGTGCCTAAATTAGGGCATTTTGGCATGGCGGAAAAGGGAAGGAGTACAGCAAAAAAAATGGAACGACTGTCAGAATGATCAATGTAACAAAGTACAACAAAAATTAAGCTAAGAAAAAATGAACAAAAAAGGAAATATCCTTTAAGAGAATGAATATCGTTTATAAATTCAGCAGATCAAAAAATCAGGGCCTAACTTATAAATGATATATGACAACATCATTTTTATGAATCATCAGTTCAAAATATAGGTATTTATTAAATAAATATTGGGTAGTATTTTGGAATGGTTTGATTAGAATCCAAAAATTCAACAAAAACACATTCTGAGGGGAAACATCGTTTTTGCGATGTTTACTTAAGAAAAAATTAGCTTGAGGGACGCTCATGCAAATCGGAATTCCAGCCGAAACTGTCGTCGGTGAACATCGTGTCGCTGCGACACCTGAGACAGTAAAGAAATTGATCAGCGCTGGTCATAGCGTGATTATCGAACGTGGTGCAGGGGTAAAAGCTGCCTATATCGATAGCGCTTATGAACAGGTTGGTGCAAAAATTACGGATGATGCCTATACCGGTAGCCAGATGATTTTGAAAGTTCGTGCACCGAAGGGTGAAGAAATTCAAAAATTACCTGCGAATGCTACAGTTGTGGCGATGTTTGACCCATACCGCAATACCGAGCTTGACCATTTCGCGGCACAGAATGTGTCTGCATTTGCATTGGAACTTTTGCCACGCACCTTGTCTCGTGCGCAAAACATGGATGTCCTATCTTCTCAGGCGAACCTGTCGGGTTATAAAGCAGTGCTTCTTGCTGCAGCAGAATACCAGCGCATGTTCCCGATGCTGATGACTGCGGCAGGGACGGTTAAACCGGCTCGTGTCGTGATCATGGGAGTAGGGGTTGCAGGTCTGCAAGCGATTGCAACTGCAAAACGTCTCGGTGCTGTTGTAGAAGCAACCGACTTGCGTCCTACAGCTAAAGACCAGGTTGAATCTTTGGGTGGTAAGTGGTTAGACGTACCAATGTCTGAAGAAGAACAGCAAAAAGCAGCTGATGCGGCTAAAAATGGTTATGGCTGGATGCCAGGTGAACAGTATATCAAGGATCAGGCGATCATCGTTGATAAAGCAGTTTCCAATGCGGATATTGTGATCACGACTGCACTATTGCCAGGTCGTGATGCGCCACGCTTAATCCGTGCCGAGACCGTTGCCAAAATGAAACCAGGTTCAGTCATTTTAGATATGGCGGTTGAAACTGGCGGTAATGTAGAAGGCTCTCAATGCGGTGAAACGGTTGTGACTGAAAATGGCGTGAAGATTCTGGGTATTCCGAATATTCCTTCAACCTTGTCGACTGAAGCATCTGCACTGTATGCACGTAACGTTTTGAACTTCGTTGAAACTTTATTTGATAGCGAAAAGAATTTTGCCATCAATCCAGAAGAAGAAATTCAGAAAGCCCTACTCGTCACTCACGGCGGCCAAGTGCTGTTAAAGCGTGGTTAAGGAGAGTACTCATGGTTGAAACTATTACGATTTTTGTCCTTGCCATCTTTGTAGGTTACTACGTGGTATGGGGCGTGACTCCAGCTTTGCATACGCCGTTGATGGCGGTAACCAATGCACTTTCTTCAATCATTATCGTGGGTGCGATGATTCAGACTGTTGGTTTACCCATGGTCGGTGTTGAAGGCAGCGTAGACTTCCAGACCATTAACGTGGTGAGTGTACTTGGCGCAATTGCAGTATTCCTGGCGAGCATTAACATTTTCGGTGGCTTTGCCGTGACTGCACGTATGCTGGAAATGTTCAAACCAAAACAAAAGAAAAAAGAGGGCTAATTGATGGAATTCATTCGTGAATATGCAAATTGGTTCTATTTGGTTGGTGCCATTCTCTTTATCTTGACGCTACGTGGTTTGTCAGGTCCTAAAACAGCAATTGCAGGTAACCGCTACGGTATGCTTGCCATGGCGATTGCGGTATTGACGACTTTCTTTGTCGCAGAAAATCCGGTGATCTGGATGATCCTTGGTGCAATGGTGCTTGGTGCGATCGTCGGTATTGCCCGTGCGAAAACTGTACCTATGACTCAAATGCCTGAAACCGTCGCGCTGATGCACTCTCTGGTAGGTTTGTCCGCAGTTCTGATTGCTATTGCTGCGATTATCCATAACAACAAGTTAATCGAATTGGGTCCAGACCTTTTAGCTGCAAATGGGGTAACTTTCCATGAAATGAGCAAAGTGCATTTGTTCGAACTCTTCGTGGGTTGTTTCGTCGGTGCGATTACTTTTACTGCCTCTGTATTTGCTTACGGTAAACTGGCTGCGAAGAAATGGGCAAAAACCATTTCAGGTGCTTGGGTAAAACCAGTTCAGGCATTGATCTTTATCGCAATGCTGGCAGCAGGGATTCACTTCTTCCTGACTGGTAACATGACATCCTTCTGGGCAATGACCGGTCTTGCACTGGTATTCGGTTGGGTATGGATTGCACCAGTCGGTGGCGGTGATATGCCAGTTGTGGTATCGCTTCTGAACTCTTTCTCTGGTTGGGCAGCTGCAGGTATCGGTTTTACCTTAGAAAATAACATGCTGATCGTTGCTGGTTCGCTGGTGGGTTCTTCAGGTGCAATTCTGTCTTATATCATGTGTAAAGCGATGAACCGTTCGATCATCAACGTTCTGTTCGGTGGTGCGATGGGCGGAACCGCAACAGCAACAGCGGGTGCAGGCGAGCAGGTACAACGTAATCATCGCTCAGGTTCTGCAGATGATGCCGGCTTCCTGATGTCGAATGCAGACAGTGTAGTCATTGTACCCGGTTATGGTATGGCGCAAGGTCGTGCACAAAATGCGGTGAAAGAGTTGGCGAACCTGTTAAAAGAGCAGGGTGTGACTGTACGTTTCGCGATTCACCCGGTTGCAGGTCGTATGCCTGGGCATATGAACGTATTGCTGGCTGAAGCTGACGTGCCATATGAAGACATTCTGGAAATGGATGAGATCAACTCTGACTTCCCGGCAACAGATGTAGTACTGGTAATCGGTGCGAATGACGTGGTTAACCCGGCGGCCAAAGACGATCCAAGCTCACCAATTTACGGTATGCCAATTCTGGAAGCGCACAAGGCACGTACGATTTTGGTGATCAAGCGTTCTATGGCAACAGGGTATGCTGGTTTAGACAATGACCTGTTCTATAACGATAAGACCATGATGATCTTTGGTGATGCCAAGAAAGTTGTGGAAGATATGACCAAAGCCATTAATGGTACGGGTCACTAATTCCTAAAATCTTCTTCCAGATCCTCTTTTGTAAAAGAAAGGTCGAGATGAATTAAAAGATTTAGAAAAAAACCACCTTCGGGTGGTTTTTTTATTTTTGCTCTTATTTTTTTATGCACCACAGTTAATTGATATTTGATCGCAGATAAATATTTATCTTGTGAATTAGGAATTATTTATCTATGAAAATTTGATAGGTTTATCATTAAATTGCTTCTTCAAATAATTTTAAAATTCATAAATTGTATGGCATTGTTCTTGCTATTCCCTCATTAAGAGCTAGGGGGATTACATGACAAAAATAAAATATTTAGGGTTTTTACTGGGGCTACTGAGTTTACCTATCTATGCAGCTGAACCAGCAGAAATGGTAAAAAATATCCAGGAAATCCGGATATCGCTGGACAGTGTCTGGGTGGTGATGGGCGGTATTCTGGTGTTCTTCATGCAGGCAGGTTTTGCACTGATTGAGAGCGGATCAGTCAGAAGTAAAAATAGCGTGAATGTTTTAATGAAAAATTATATGGATGCCTGTCTTGGAGGGCTGGTTTTCTGGCTGATAGGTTTTGGGCTTATGTTCGGAATTAATCATACCGGGTGGTTTGGTAGCTCACATTTTGCACCGGATAATTTAGATAGCTGGAGCTGGAATTTACTCTTCTTCCAAATGATGTTTGCCGCAACAGCAACCACCATTGCCAGTGGTGCCATGGCAGAGCGTATTCATTTTGTCGCCTATGTGGTGAGTGCCGCTTTTGTGAGTGGCTTAATTTATCCAGTTTTTGGCAGTTGGGCGTGGGGGAGTCTATTTGAGGGTGAAGGCTGGCTCAAAGCCATGGGCTTTATTGATTTTGCTGGTTCAACTGTAGTGCATTCGATTGGTGGCTGGGTTGCTTTGGCGGGCATTATTGTATTGGGTCCACGTATAGGGCGTTTTGGCCGTAATGGTCAAGTGCACTATTTACCCGGCCATAATCTGCCTTTAATTGCCTTGGGTGGTTTTATTTTGTGGTTAGCCTGGTTTGGCTTCAATGCCGCTTCTACAGTCAACGCCGATGTCAGCATCGGGCGGATTGCTTTAAATACCCATCTCGCAGCGTGTGCGGCGGCAGTGGCTTATATGCTATTTGCCCTGGTACGACGTAAAGCAATTTTAATAAGGACTACGATTAATGCTTCCTTAGGTGGGCTAGTGGGGATTACAGCGGGTTGCGCCACAATGAGTCCTATGTTTGCTGTTATAACCGGACTGGTAGCAGGGTTGCTGGTTAGTGTATTGCCAGCATTACTCGAAAAAATGCGTATTGATGATGTGGTGGATGCTGTCACTGTACATGGCTTTTGTGGCGCTTGGGGGACGCTAGCTGCGGGTATCTTTTATGAAAGTAAAATGTTTGATAGCAGCATTATTGCTGTTCAGGCAGTAGGCGTTGGTGCCGGATTTGCCTGGGGCTTCGGGGTGGCATTTATTGTATTTAAAGTGCTGCATATTATTTTAGGTGGTTTACGTGTGAGTGCACAGCACGAGCAGCGTGGTCTGGACTATACCGAGCATGCTGAACTGTCTTATCCAGAATTCCAGCGAGATGTAACTTTCGATACGGATCACATTACCAAACGACATTAATGGATAGGAAGGTATAACATGAATGCAGAAGTGCTCAATCTAGAACAGCGCCGCCAGGCTATTCAGCGTGGGCTACAGCATTATTTTCAAGGACCTCACCTGGAACAGATCGTAGGATATTGGGAACAGGAATATAGCGGGCAGCCTGCTTTTGTACTGAATCGCTTTCTTAGCGAGATTTGTACTACAGAAGAGCTTAAGCAGAACCGGAAAGATATGCTTAAACAGGTACTGCATGAACTGACCATTCTGGAAAAAAGTGAATGGATCGAGTCTGAAGATACAGAGGCAGTATCTCTTAATCAGAAGGCACAGTACCAGGCTTATATTGAGTTTGGAGAATCAGTTCTTGATCAGGTCAAGCTAGAAGATCAGAAAGACTTTTATAGGGAGCTGGCACAGCAACTGGTACAAGACCGGATTTTGTTCCAGGAAACTAGTCAGAAATTGCAGAAAAGTGCGGATTTGCTGAGCTATGTATCTTCAAAACTTTATGCACAAGCCATTACCAGTCTATATCAGGTATTCTGTGACTTCTATGGCCCACAACGTAGTGATCAGGTCTATGCTCAGGCCAAGAATTTGATCAAACAAAAATACCCAGAAGCTAATTTACAGCAACTCCTTTGAATCTTTTCGGTTAAAGTTTATTTTGAGCCAATAAAAAAAAGCGGCCTCCATGGGCCGCTTTTTTAAGAATCTGTTTTATGCCACTGAATCTGCAGGAGCATTGCTCCACAGGCTTTCTAGGTCATAGAATTTACGCGCTGTAGGAAGCATGCAGTGAACCACTACATATCCGAGGTCTAGGAGAATCCATTCAGCATCACGTTCGCCTTCGATGCCAAGCGGACGGAAGCCAGCTTTACGTGCTTCTTCAGCAACATTGTTGGCAAGAGATTTGATGTGACGGGTAGAGGTACCGCTGGCAATGACCATGGCATCAGCAACATTGCTCATACCGCTGACATCAAGCACAACAACTTCTTTGGCCTTTACATCTTCAAGTGCAGCATGCACGACTTTCAAGCAGTCTTGTACAGTCTGTAAGTGTGAATTCATAGTAAGATCGTGAGAATTAGAAGCGCTGGGCGATGGTTCTAAATTCATGGGGGATATAATTTCCTAACAATTATGCATGATCTAATATAGCGGTTTTGCCCCGAAATTTCAAATCAGCACATTGTTCGGTTTGTAATCAATCTGCAAAATATCGGGTCTTCCAGCCAAAAGACGCTGCTGAATGCTTCAGCGGGCGATATTCTGCTGCCACATAGCCTTGATATTGGCTATTCTCTAACCATTGAAAAATCTCGACATAATTGACAATAGCTGTACCCGGTTCATGTCGCCCTGGACAGTCTGCAAATTGAATGTGTCCAATTGTGTCAATATTCTCTTTTAAAGCTTCAAATACATCTTCACCCATCATCGCCATATGGTAACAGTCATATTGCATCTTTAAGGCTGGATGTTGGACTGCTTCGAGCATCTCTTGCGCTTGAGCTACATTTTGCACCAGGAAGCGTGGCGTGTCGGTCCCATTGATCATCTCAAAAACTGGCTGAATACCATGATCTGCCAACATCGAACAGGCCATTTTCAGATTATCTGCCAATGTATTCAGGCAAGGTAACAGGTCACTATCCAGCGGCTGTTTACCTGCCAGAATATTGACGCTCGGTACTTTCAGTGCGGTTGCATATGTAATCGCTTGTTGCATCGCTTGATGAAATTCAATCTCCTTGCCGGGTATGCCAGCCAGTCCATGACCGCCTTGCATCAGGTCACCTGCTGGGACATTGATCAGGCATAAACTCAGCTGATGCGCTGTCAACTGTGCCTGAATCTGCTCGATAGTCAGTTCATAAGGAAACTGGATTTCTACATGGTCAAAACCATGCTCACGGGCAAGGGCAAAACGTTCCAGCAGGGGAACTTCCGTAAAAATCATGGAAAGGTTGACTGCGAATTTTAACATCTGAAGCTCCTTGCACTAAATATGGAAATAATCGTGAAAATGAAGTTATTGAACGTGCTGAATGACAGTCGCTAGATCCGTTTCGCTATAGCCATTCTCTTGATGAGCCTTGAGCTGAGATAAAGCTTGAGAAGCAACCGGAATATTTAGCGCATGTGCTGCTGCAAGCTGTACTGCATTATTGAGGTCTTTGGACAAGGTCTGAACTTTCCATTGCACCGGTTCAAAGGTCTGGGTGGCCATACGCGGTGCCAGAATCTGAAACGGTTTTGAATCCGCGAAACCACCGGCCAGCGCTGGGGCAAGCAGGGTGGTATCTACTCCAGCACGTCCAGCCAGTGCCACAGCTTCGGCAATCAGTGTACTGTTTGCCGCGACAATCAGCTGATTACAGATTTTCGTCGCTTGTCCTGTACCTGGGTCACCCATGCGAGTCACGCGTTGGGAGAGGACTTGGTAAATTGCAGCTAAAGAAGAAATAGTCTGTTCATCACCGCCGGCAAAGACCACAAGACTGCCTTGTTCAGCACCGGCAGTACCGCCAGAAACTGGAGAATCAATCCAGATCACCTGTTGGGCCTGCGCACGTTGTGCCAGTTCCAACGTCTGCTGCACAGATAAACTGGAGAAATCTACAATCACCTGTTGTGCAACCAGATAAGGCTCAATCTGTTCATACACTGCTTTGACGGCTAAATCGTCCGCCAGACAGATGAGAACTACCGGGTAATTTGCAATCTGCTCAAGCTGTAATAACTGTGCACCTTGAGCAATCAATGCATCACAAGCAGAAGCAGTACGGTTCCAGACAGCAACTTCAAAGCCTGCCTGAATCAGCCGGCTGGCCATACGGCTACCCATCAGGCCCATACCAAGAAATGCGATTTTAGTGGTTTGATCAAACTGCATGATGCTATCCGATATCTACTGAGATGATCTTATGAATACTGGCGAGGCTGGAACTGGACTTCTGGATTCTTGTCTTTCTTGCGTGCCAACTGGCTGTTTTTGCCGAGGAGTAATTTTAACTGCCAGATTTTTTCCATACGTAAGGATTTGTTTGGTT
Source organism: Acinetobacter sp. UBA3132 (assembly GCF_002364825.1). Taxonomy (NCBI): domain Bacteria; kingdom Pseudomonadati; phylum Pseudomonadota; class Gammaproteobacteria; order Moraxellales; family Moraxellaceae; genus Acinetobacter; species Acinetobacter sp. UBA3132. The sequence goes on from NZ_DEZM01000162.1 coordinate 8,167, forward strand.
GATGTTCCATGGCATCCAGCACATATTTAGACGCCATTAAAGCATCTGGAGAACGCTGCAACATTTCTTCAGCCAAGACTTGTGCTTTTGCTAGAGGTTGCTCATCTACATGAGTGATCAGGCCGATCTGCTTGGCATAGTTACCGTCAAAAATACGCGCGGTCAGTGTCAGTTCTTTGGCTAGATCCAGACTGATTAAGCCTTTTAACGAACGGCTCAGACCCATATCTGGTACTAAGCCCCAACGGCTTTCCATAATTGACATTTGAGTCTGTGGATGAGCAATCCGAATATCTGCTGCCAGTGCCAGCTGCATGCCTGCACCAAAACAATAGCCTTCCAAAGCTGCAATCACGGGAACCGGTAATTCTTGCCAGATCAAAAATGCTTTCTGAAATAGACTCTGACCCGGACGCAGCAGTTCCCAGGCTGCATAGGCACGATTTTTTGGATTATTTAAATCAGCGAGATCAATCCCGGCACTAAAGACCTGTGCTTCACCTGTCAGAATGACACAGCGGATACTTTTATCCTTTTTGATCGTGTTGGCGGTTGCAACAAGTTCACGCAATAGCGCAAAACTCATGGCATTACGTTTGTCCGGACGGTTTAAACTCACCGTAGCAATTCCATTATTTTTTTCTAAACGAACCAGTGACATGGCTAAACCCTTCATTTTTATTGCCCTGAGCATAGCATGTGCGTTAGATCACGTGCATGACACTTAAGTCACGCTTTGTGATTGTTCTTAACTTGCGCATTAGATCATATGCTTATTTAGCACCTGTTGTGCAGCCTGTTCCACCTGGCCAATGCCTGCTTTAAGCTCATCGAGGCGTTTCATCACCTCCTGAACAAAGGCTTCATCAGCTTTGCGGCGTTCTTTACGTAGGGTAGAAACAAACTGTTCAAAACTGCCTGTCAGCTGTTGCAGGTTCGGCGTACCCACATAACGTGTCGCGCCGTAGAGCCGATGCAGTACATGTTCCAGTTGTGGAAAATCTTCCAGTTCAATCAGCTGTTCTATTTCACTGAGTTCAGTTTCAAAACTGTCGACCAGCATTCTCAACAGATCTACGGCCAGATCTTCCTTATTGGCAGCCAGTTGCAGACTTTGCTGCCAGTCCAGAATATTGCTATCCAGAGCATCAATGACATTCGCACGTTCTAGCATGGGTGCCTTGCGGAAATTTTCCGTGGTCCATTGAGTCAGAATCTGGATGATCTGTTCAATCTGAATGGGCTTGGTGACATAATCATCCATGCCACCCTGTAGCAATTTATGCTTTTCATCAGACAGGGCATGTGCAGTCAGGGCAATAATCGGCAAACGTCGATGGTTTTCAAAGGTGGATTCCAGCGAGCGGATGGCACGGGTTGTATCCATGCCGGACATTACCGGCATCTGAATATCCATAAATACCAGATCAAATGCACTTAAACCTTCTTCATGGCGTTGCTGGATAATATCAATCGCCTCCTGACCGCTAGTGGCCTTGGTCGTGGTGACATTCAGTTCACCCAATAGCGCTTCCAGTACAATCAGGTTGGGTAAATGGTCATCGACTGCCAATATATGCAGCCCTTGACCATTAAAGTCTTCATGAACCTCTTGATCGAATACGGGCTGGTTATTCAGGAGTTGAATCAGTGCACTACGGCTAAGTGGCTGGTAGAGCGCACGGGCACGGTATTCATTCAGCATATTTGGATCAAGCTGCATCTGATAGCCATAGACTGCCAGATTGCCATGATAACGCGCACGAATTTCTTGTAGCAGGGCCTGACTGTCACCGCTATGATCAACGATTAGCCAGGTATTTTCAGTCGTGGTTTTTAGATGATTCAGACGGCTAAACAGATCCAGAATCGAAGCACACTCGGTATGCTTCACGTTATAGTTTTCCAGATAATGACGCAGTACATTCGCTGTCGCTGGATGTGCCAGATAAGAGACCACAGTCAAATTGCTAAAGTCTGGGTGTTCGATCACATCATCTTCATCGACCAGGAACTGGGCGGTAAACCAGAAGGTTGACCCTTTCTCGGTCGGAGCGCGTTCCTGGTTATCTTCAAAGCCGATCTGGCCATGCATCAAACTGACCAGCTGTTTGGAAATCGCCAGGCCTAATCCAGTGCCACCAAACTGACGTGTAACTGAGGTATCGCCTTGTGAGAAGGACTCAAACAGCTTCTTGCGGTCAGTACCGCTGAGGCCGATACCACTATCCTGTACGCTAAAATGCAGCAGGCATTGCCCGATATCATCGTGTTCCATTCGTACCCGCACGATGATTTCGCCATCCGGCGTAAACTTGATCGCATTGGAAATCAGATTAGTCAGAATCTGCTTAAAGCGCAGTGCATCACCATTGACACATTTTGGTACATTGTCGGCATAGTAGAAGGCCATATCAATATGCTTCTGCGCTGCCAGTGGCGAGAGCATGTCCATTACATCAAAAATCGCTTCTTCCAGATCAAACAGCGCCGTTTCGAGTTCTAGTTTACCAGCATCAATCTTGGAAAAATCTAGCACGTCATTGATCAGGGCCAGCAGATGCGCCGATGATTTGCGGATGGTTTGTAAATACAGACTCTGCTCATTACTTAAATTACCCTGACGCAGCAGCAAATGAATAAAGCCATCAATACTGTTCAGTGGGGTGCGTAATTCATG
>NZ_DEZM01000134.1:0-14097 GCF_002364825.1 Acinetobacter sp. UBA3132
ACCTTTAAAGGATGGTCGGCTACTGCTTACCGAGCGTAAAGGCAGACTGTACTTATTCGATCCAGAAACCAAGAAAAAGACTGAAATTAAAGGCACCCCGAAAGTGGCTTATGGCGGTCAGGGCGGCTTGGGAGATGTCGCATTACATCCTGATTTCGCCAATAACCCATGGATCTATCTGAGCTATGCTGAACAGGGTCAAGGCGGTTACGGCGCAGTAGTGATTCGTGGCAAGCTGGATTTGAAACAAGGTGCACCACAACTCACCCAGATCGAAAAAATCTGGACACAAGTACCTAAGTTTTCTTCAGGGCAGGGGCATTATGCGCACCGAATTGTATTCGGGCCGGATGGCAAGCTCTGGATCAGCTCAGGTGAACGTCAACAGTTTGATCCTGCACAAGATATGAAGTCTAATGCCGGTAAAATTATTCGCCTGAACGATGATGGCTCGATCCCTGCCGATAATCCCTTTATGAATCAGGGTGAAATTGCCCAGCAGGTTTGGAGTCTTGGACACCGTAATCCTCTGGGAATGGCGTTTGATCCCAAAGGGCAGCTCTGGGTCATTGAAATGGGACCGAAGGGCGGCGATGAACTAAACAAGATTATCAAGGCTAAAAATTATGGCTATCCTTTAGTATCAAATGGTGATCATTATGATGGAAAGCCAATTCCTGACCACAGTACCCGACCTGAATTTGAAGCACCTGTATTGGACTGGACGCCGGTAATCTCTCCATCTGACCTGAACTTCTATACCGGAAAAATGTTCCCGCAATGGCAAAATAAAGCGATAGCCACAGGTCTTTCTTCCAAGGCAATTATTATTATAGATACAATGCAGCAACCTGCCAAAGAAGTTCAACGGCTCGATATGAAAGCACGGATTCGTGGCGCAGTACAGGCTCAGGATGGGGGCATCTGGGTGATTGAAGATGGTCCTCAGGCACGTTTGTTAAAGCTCACAGCGCTTTAAGTACTAATTTTTAAAAAAAGAGGATTTTTTGGAATCCTCTTTTCGTTTAAGAGTAAAAATATGCTTATAAAGGTATAAAAGAAAAAACCCTGACATCCTGTCAGGGCTTTTCCAGATTCATTTATCAAGGTATAACTCCTGTCATACCGATCAGCTTCCTGCTGCATTTATTGTTTTTTATTCTTCAAGACATCCTGTCCTGTATGTCTTAACTATAAGAGGAATTATGGATTTGGTATAGCGTCAACTCTCCCCAATACTTGTGCGCCATAGCGTACAGTGATGCTGAAATTTGCAGCAGGATAGCGAGAAGTACTTAAGCTTATAGACAACCCATAAAGTAAAAGGCCTCGACATCCTGTCGAGGCCTTTTGGATTTGCTGTGAAGATCTGACTCATGTCAGATCTGGCAACTTCCTGTTGTAATGCGCTTTTTCTTATTCTTGTATCGCTATTGGACATCCTGTCCGGTGATGACTTAAAGATAGCGTGTATATTTGTAGGCAAATAGCAGTAATTTCTGCTTGGCTTGTAAGCTAAAACGGACCTGGCTGTCCGCGGCAACTTACGCACTGACATACTGAATCAGCTTGTCTACCACGCCTCGCAGGGTTTTATTATCGAATTCATTCCCTTCAAAGGTATAGTCTTTAGCACGACTAAAGATATCACGAATTTCGATTACCGCATTGGTATCCACTAAACCAAGCTGTGTACCGACCTGACGGATCTGATCGATAGAGCGCGAGCCGTTGGTCGCACCGTAGCCGACATAAGCCGCCGGTTTGCCTTGCCATTCCTTACCTAGATAATCCAGGGCATTTTTCAGGGCTGGACTGTAGCCATGGTTATATTCCGGGCTGATAAAAATAATGGCATCTGCAAGTGCAATAAAATCAGCCCATTCCTGCTGTTTAGGCTGGTCATAAATACCGGTGAGTGGAGGATGTGCGCCAGCAAACATCGGCAGGTCCCATTCTTTCAGATCGACAATTTCAGCTTCCACTGTACTGAAGTGATAGGTTTTAATTTGTTTAAAGATCCAGTCAGCTACTTTGATCGCTACACGTCCTTCGCGAATACTGCCTACAATGATGTAAATCTTCATCTTATTATCCTGTCATTGCTTCACTCAATTTAAATTAATCAAAATAAGCAAGGATGAATAGGCATGATTTGTATCTTGGTATTTGTATTATAAAAAAAAGCGCCCAAAGGCGCTTTGTCGTGAAATGATGCTTACATCAATTTCACACCTTGTTGACCGGCTGGGGTTACTTTAAAGATTTCTACTTCAAAAGTAATATTCTTGCCAGCTAGCGGGTGGTTGAAATCCACTTCAGTGATGTCATCACCGACGGTTTTCACCACGCCATACAGGCTTTGTTTCGCTTTGTCTTCAAACTCGATCATATGACCTTCAATTGGACGTTCGCCAAATTTCACAGTATCAAATTTTTGTACGTTTTCAGGATTCCATGGACCGAAAGCATCTTCAGGAGGAAGACTTACGGTACGACGGTCACCGGCGCGTAAACCGAACAGTGCTTTTTCAAAGCCTGGTAGCAAGCTGCCATCGCCCATCACCAGACTTACCGGCTCAGTACGACTGCGGGTATTGTCAATTTCAACACCATTTTCAATGGCTACTGAGAAATGAAGCTCAACCTTAGAGCCAGCTTCAATACGAGTTTCCTCGTTAGGATTAATAAAATCAGTCATGTTATTTCGCCTGCTGTTGGTTGCGTTTTCCTTCTAAGAAGAAGGTGTCAATCAGCATTAAAATAGTACCTAACGTAATGGCACTGTCTGCAAGGTTAAAGGCAGGGAAGTGGCTATTCTGATAATAAACATGAATAAAATCGACTACATAGCCGAGAGAAACACGGTCAATCAGGTTGCCGATGGCACCGCCCAGAATCAGGGCAACGGCCAAAGGTAAAACTTTCATGTTCTTTGGCATACGCATCAGCCAGAACACGAAAATCACAGACACTACTCCTGCCAGCGAAGTAAAGAAATAACGTTGCCATCCACCGGCATCGGACAGAAAACTAAAGGCTGCGCCATAGTTATGCAGTAATGTCCAATTTAAAAAGGGCAGGACGGGTACTGGATCTGCGTAATTCAGACTAGTGGTCGCAATCCATTTGGTCCATTGATCCAGAATAATTGAAATAATAGTCAGACCTAACCACCACAAGTTGTGAGGATAGAACTGGAATAAGCCCTTTTTTTCTTGTGGATTAGGCATATTTTCTCTCTTCGCCTTGGCCTGTCGGCAGGTTGATGATACAGCGGCCACACAAGCCTGGGTGTGATACATGTGTGTTTACATCAGGAAGTACATGCCAGCAGCGTACACATTTTTCGCCGTCTGCTGCAGAAACTTTCACATTCAGACCTTCTAGATCAGATGCTTCACCTTGGGCAGCCTCAAAGTCATTCACGATCACTTGAGAGGTAATCAGTACAAAACGCAGTTCATCACCCAGTTTGTCCAATACCGCTTTCAGCTCGTTCGACGCCCAAAGTTCAACTTTGGCAGACAGGTTCGAACCCACTGTTTTTTCAGTACGCGCTGCTTCAATAAACTTGTTCACTGCAGATTTTACCGAAATCAGCGTTTGCCATTCAGCTTCAGTCACCAGGTTCGCAGTAGATGCGGCTGGAATGTCATACCATTCAGCAGTGAACACATATTTCTCTGACTGCTCAGGAATCAATGGCCAAGCTTCTTGTGCAGTAAAGCTCAAGATCGGTGCCATCCAGCGTACGAATGCCTGTACCAGATGATACAGTGCAGTTTGTGCAGAGTGACGTGCTTGAGAATCGGCTTTGGTGGTGTATTGACGGTCTTTGATGATGTCGAGGTAGAAACCACCCAGGTCATTGATACAGAAGTTGGTTAAGGCATTGGTTACGATATGGAAGTTCATATCTTCATAAGCTTGCTGAACGGTTTTCTGTACTTCAGCTGCACGTTGCAGGATGTATTGATCAAGCGCGATCAATTGATCTACAGGAAGCGCATCAGTTGATGGTTTGAAACCATTTAAGTTGGCAAGTAAGAAACGCAGTGTGTTACGGATACGACGGTAACCATCTGATGCACGGCTAAATATTTCTTTACCCGCAGTCATTTCATAGCGGTAGTCCGCCGATGCGATCCAGAAGCGTAAACCGTCTGCACCCATATCTTTAATGATGTCTTGTGGGGTAATAATGTTACCCAACGATTTTGACATCTTGCGGCCTTTCTCATCCACTACGAAACCATGCGTCAGCAAGCCTTTATATGGTGCACGTTCATTGATGGCAATCGATGTCAACAACGAAGACTGGAACCAGCCACGGTGCTGGTCAGAACCTTCAAGGTAAAGATCCGCAGGGTCTTGCAGCTCTTCACGTTCACGTAATACAGCGTAGTGCGTTGTACCCGAGTCGAACCATACGTCCAGGGTATCGCGTACCGCATTGTATTGTTCAGCATCATCACCGATGAACTCGCGTGCATCACGGTTGTACCAGCCATCAATACCTTCCTGTTCAATCAGTTTGGCAACTTCTTCGATCAGTTCAGGCGTACGTGGGTGCAATTCATTGGTATCTTTATGCACGAAGAACGGAATTGGCACACCCCAGGTCCGTTGACGAGAGATACACCAGTCTGGACGGCCTTCAATCATCGCCTGGATACGGTTTTTACCCCAGTCCGGCACAAAGCTGATCTCGTTTTCGATCGCATTCAATGCGCCTTGACGTAAGCCTTTGGCATCCATGCTGATGAACCATTGTGGTGTCGCACGGAAGATAATTGGGGTTTTATGACGCCAGCAGTGCGGGTAGCTGTGTTTGATTGGGTGATGTGCCCAAAGCTTGTTGGCCTCTGCTAATGCAGCAATAATTTGTGGATTGGCTTTGTAGATATGCTCGCCAGCAAACAGTGGAGACATTGGTAAGTAAACACCGTTACCACCCACTGGATTTTCTACTTTCAGGTTGTACAGCAAGCCAACTTTATAGTCGTCCACACCATGGCCAGGCGCCGTATGCACTGCACCGGTACCACTGGTGGCAATCACGTGTTCGCCCAAGATTACAGGCACTTGACGATCGTTAATCAGTGGATGTTGCAGAACCAGGTGCTCAAGTTTGCTACCGGCAAAATCAGCAATGACTTCAACAGTGGTAAAACCGTAGCGTTCAGTTGCAGATTCCACCAGATCTTTCGCCAGGATAAAGTTTTGCGCCGCTTTTTCTTCGCCACGCGCTTTCACCAGTTGATATTCAATTTCAGCATGCAGGGCAACGGCTTGGTTCGCAGGAAGCGTCCAAGGCGTTGTGGTCCAGATCACGATATCAGTACGGTCAGCGACTTCTACACCTAAACGTGCAGACAGGTCAGCCAGATCGACTACAGTGAAACCCACGTCAATCGCATCGGATTTTTTATCTTCATATTCAACTTCTGCTTCAGCCAGAGATGAACCACAGTCCAGACACCAGTTGACCGGTTTCAGACCTGGTTCGATATGACCAGCTTTTGCGATTGCACCCAGTGAGCGAACAATATCCGCTTCCTGTTTGAAGTTCATGGTCAGGTACGGATTGTCCCAATCACCGAACACGCCCATACGCACGAAGTCTTTCTTCTGTAATTCAACTTGTGTATACGCATATTCGCGGCAAGCTTTACGGAAAGTCGAAGCATCAACTTTTACGCCCACTTTACCGACTTTTTCTTCGACTTTCAGTTCGATTGGAAGACCGTGACAGTCCCAGCCCGGTACATATGGCGCATCAAAGCCATCCATGACACGGCTTTTAATAATGATGTCTTTTAAGACTTTATTGACTGCATGACCCAAATGGATTTGGCCGTTTGCGTACGGAGGGCCGTCATGAAGCACATATTTTTTCTTGCCAATACGCGACGCACGAATCTGCTGATAAATGTTGTCGGCATACCACTCTTCTAACCATTTCGCTTCACGTACTGCCAGATTTGCCTTCATTGCAAAGTCAGTACCTGGGAGGTTTAGCGTGGCTTTGTAATCCACTGCATTTTCAGGAGTTTGCTTATCGCTCATGCAAGTTGTCTTCCAATTCAATCTGTCATTTGACAGACACGTTTTACAATAAAAATATGGGGGATTAAAAGGGAAATGTGGGGTGATTTCGACGAAACTCAAGTAGTTTCTCGACATCGTCATCAATTCCGGCTTTTAGGGCTTCAAGCGAAGGATAATTCTTTTCGCCATGCAAATAGTTTAAGAATGTCACCCGCATCAACAGGCCATACAGATTAGCAGAAACATCAGGGAAATGTACTTCTAATCGCCATTCTGGTTGTTCCTGCTGAATGGCCGGACGGGTCCCGACATGTCCGGCGCCAAACAGACCGGTGGGGTCATAGCCAGCAATGCCTGTTTTACTTGCATCATCAGCTATAGCTTTATCTTTTAAAGATTCGGTTTCACACACCACTTCCACGCCATAAATACCCTGCAAACACGGTCTATGGCGGTTTAAGCGCACATTAATGGTCGGAAAATCAATGGTGCGGCCGATCTGGTCACCATACTGTACCCGCCCGGTAATGCTATAAGGGCGCCCCAGGAGTTTGGCAGCCAGGGCAAGATCGCCTGCTTGTAGTGTCTGACGGATACGGGTCGAACTGACACGTTCGCCGTCAAGTTGTACGGTATCCAGATTGGTGACCTGAAAACCATAGTTACGCAGGAATTCGCTATTGCCCTGACGGTGTTTACCGAAGTGGAAATCATCACCCAGCACCAGATGCTCGGCATTCAGTTTATCTTTCAGAATATCGGCAAACTGTTCTGCATTCAGGCTACGGAAACTTTCATCAAATTTCGCCACCGCAATATAGTCCACACCCAGTTCAGTCAGGTATTCCACCTTTTCACGTAAAGATGATATACGGGGTGGGGCCTCATAGCCTTTGAAATATTCCAGCGGCTGCGGTTCAAAGATCATTACCACGCTTTTCAGCTGTTGCTGTTCCGCCACTGCTTTCAGCTGTTTGATCATGACCTGATGACCTAAATGCACACCGTCAAAATTACCAATGGTAACCACCGTTTTAGGTAATTCTGTGCGAGACGATAAGGCATTTAGACGGAGCAGCTTCATGGGCGAATCAGGTGCTTGGAAATTCGAAGAGGCTATATATTGCCATAATCTTTACGTTTCGTCTTGTTGTTGTGTTTTTATGCAATATCTTTTATTTAAAAATCTTTAGCCTAGAACTTAATCGGCTGAATAAAATAAAAATTAATCAATATTTCTTGCTTCCTTAGCGCTCTAATAATCAGAGCTATCTCTATTTTTCTGGCAGTTTAAACAGGTTTATAGCAGACAGGGCAGAGACCATTTTCGGCTGAGCAGAAATCGATTTTTATTTGCAGCGCTCACCTGTTTATCTTTTAATAGTCCAGTATTTTAAAATTGATATGGAAACCCAATGTCCGAACATGCACTGATTATGGCTTTGCCCAATGAATCCAAAGGCTTATTTGAAGCACAAGGTATTGATGTGCATTATAGCGGTATTGGCAAAGTCAACGCAGCCTTTAAAGCCTTTGAAGTGATTCAGAACACAGGCTGCAAGACTTTATTGAACCTGGGTACGGCAGGCAGTTCGCATTTTGATGCGCATGCCCTGGTCGAAGTCAGCCAGTTTGTGCAGCGCGATATGGATGTTTCACCACTCGGTTTTGACGTCGGCTTAACCCCGATGGATCAGCATTTCCCGGGAGCAATCGAGCTTGAGCCTTTCTTTGATCATTTGCCTAGGGGTATTTGCGGAACCGGAGATAGCTTCGAAACAGGACAACCGAAAGTGCCCTGCCAACTGGTCGACATGGAAGGCTATGCATTGGCCAAGGTATGCAAGAAACTCGGCGTACGCCTGATTTCTGTAAAATACATTACCGATGGTGCCAATGACACAGCGCATCTCGACTGGGAGGAAAACTTATTGTTAGGCGCGCAAAAACTGTTATTTTTATATCAGATGTTAAAATAAGAATAAGGTCAAAGACCGGATCGGCGACCATAATGACTATGGTCGTATGCCAAGCAAAACTTATGCGTTTTGTTCAGGACGTGGTAGTACGCCATAAAGCATCATATGTACAGTGTGCTGAATCACACGCTGCTGCATGCTACGGTTACGCAGCGTTTTGCCGGTCACCATTTCCATCTGTATGGCAAAGTCGGCATAGTTCTGTGTCACTGCCCAGATATTCAGGATTAGCAGTTCAGGGTCAATATCTTTAGAAATCTTGCCCTGTTCCTGCCAGTTACTGATCACCTTGGCTTTACGTTTCACCAGTTTTTTCAGTGGACCTTTCAGAATTTCCAGAATATGTGGTGCCCCCTGGATCACTTCCAAGGCGAACAGGCGAGATGCTTTCGGTTGCGTGCGTGATACTTCAATTTTCTGCATCAGATAATTGGTGATCGCTTCTTCCGGTTCTAGCTCGGCTTCAAGCATTTGCAGTGGTGCCAGCCACTTTTGCAGTACGGTGGTTAACACCTCTACATAGAGAGCTTCTTTATTTTCATAGTAATAGAAAATATTAGATTTATGCATTTCTGCAATTTGTGCGATTTCGTCCAGACTTGCCCCACTAAAGCCATATAGGGAAAAAACGTCTAGAGCGGCACTGAGCAGCTGGTTGCGCTTTTGAGTACTCTTTTTTTGTTCCATCAGCAATATAAAAACAATTAAAAAAGGGAATATTGAATTGTACGGCAAATCATCAGATTTGTGCACAAAGTAGAAGTCTAATTTTTTGAATAATGATGATTTATTCTGTAGATCAACTATGTAATCCTTACAAAACTAGCGAATCCCAGTATAAAAATCAAGCTTTTGAAAATGTTTAAATTATTTTGAAGTCTTTTGTTATTGAGAAATCAGTTTAATTAATGTCAGATTCATGACATTTTATTTTTAAGATGGACTGTAATTTTAATTTTGATGAAATTCTAAGAATTATCTATCCTTCAAAGTGAAAACCCGGATTCTAAATCCGGGTTTTGTTTCTTTTTAGGTTGCCAGTACGGCATTCAGAACTTGCTGTTCCAGTTCAGCAAACTGGATTCCTTTCTGACGTGGACGTGGCAAGTTGACACGGAACTCTTTGGCAATATGACCTTTGTCCAGCAGGATGATGCGATCTGCTAACTGTACGGCTTCACTGACATCATGAGTCACCAGGATTGCAGTAAAGCCCTGTTCAGTCCATAACTTTTCGATCAGGTTCTGCATGTCAAGGCGGGTCAGGGCATCCAGGGCACCTAGTGGCTCATCCAAGAGCAGGATACGTGGTTTATGGGATAAAGCACGTGCCAAGGCTGTACGTTGACGCTGACCACCCGACAGTTGCGATGGCCATAGTCCTGCTTTTTCCTTTAAGCCGACTTTCTCCAGCATGCTTGATGCATTGGCATACTGATCTTTCGGCAAGCCCAATTGCACATTCTGTTCAATGCTCCGCCATGGCAACAAACGCGGATCCTGGAACATCACCCGGATATCGTCCGCAGTAATACCTTCACGAATATGACGTGCTGACTTGAACTTGATTTCGCCGTAGCTCTGTTTTTCCAGATCGGCAATCAGACGCAGCAGGGTACTTTTACCACAACCACTACGACCGACAATTGCCAGGAATTCGCCCGGCTGAATATGCAGATCCAGATCTTCCAGAACCTTGACCGAGCCATAGAACTTGTGCAGCTGTTCAATAATAATTTCGGCACCGATGACTGCATGGGGATCAATATCTGCCGCAGCATAGTCTTGTGGTGCAGTTTGGTCATTGGCGAGACGCCCTAAGCTGAGATCAGTCATCACATGCTCCTCAATATTATTCATTTATTTTTGATAGCCAGCATGCCAGCGCAGCAGGAAACGTTCCAAGGCAACCGCCAGAACATCCGCCAGTTTGCCAAGTAGGGCATACAGTAAAATACCGACCAGTACCACATCGGTTTGCAGAAATTCACGTGCATTCATGGTCATATAACCAATCCCGGACTGTGCAGAAATGGTTTCAGCCACAATCAACAGTACCCACACTAAACCTAACGAGAAACGTAAACCCACCAGAATTGAAGGCATTGCGCCCGGTAAAATAATTTCTTTATAGAGTTGCCAACGGGTGAGGCCATAGCTTTTACCCATTTCGATCAGCTGCGGATCGACTGAGCGAATACCATGATAGGTATTGATATAGATCGGAAAGAACACGCCGATGGCGACCAGAAACAGCTTGGCTGATTCATCGATGCCGAACCATAAAATCACCAGTGGAATTAGGGCCAGGGCAGGGATATTCCGGATCATCTGTAAAGTGGTATCGAGCAGGGTAGAGGCAGCTTTGGATGAACCATTGAGTAAACCTAGAAGCAGCCCCAAACCCCCACCCACCAGTAAGCCAGTAAGGGCGCGGCCAGCACTGACTTTTACATGGGTCCAGAGTTCACCACTCATCAGCAGAGCCCAGAATGCGGCGATGACTGCACTCGGTGCAGGCAAAATTCGGCTTTCCAGCAGGCCGGTACTTGACGCGATCTGCCAGATCAAAATTAATCCAATGGGAACTAACCAGGGCAGCAAACGCTGCCTGAGTTGTGTTCCACGTGAAACCTTCTTTTCTGCGATGGTTTCAACAGAAACGACTTTCGACATTAAGCTGGCTCCTGAACACTCGCAGCCTTCTTGTTCTCATCTGGCGTGTAGTTATTTGCCACAATTTCACCGAATGGACCTGTCAGGTTTGGCTGAGTCAATTTTTTCTGGGTTTCAAGTGGTAAAAGTGGAAATACTAGTTCAGCAAAACGGATCGACTCCTCCAGATGTGGGTAGCCCGAGAAGATAAAGGTATCGATACCCAAGTCAGCATATTCCTGAATACGTGCTGCGACAGTTTCAGGGTCGCCTACCAGTGCTGTACCTGCGCCACCACGTACCAGACCGACACCTGCCCAAAGGTTTGGAGAGACTTCAAGTTTGCTACGGTCGCCATTGTGCAGTTCAGCCATACGACGCTGACCGACTGAATCCATTTGCTTGAATTTTGCCTGCGCTGCTGCAATGGTTGCATCATCTACATACTGGATCAGCTCTTCTGCGGCCTTCCATGCTTCTTCATTGGTTTCACGAACAATCACATGTAAACGGATACCGTAGCTAAGCTTACGGCCTTTCGCTTCAGCTTTGGCACGGACATTTTCAATCTTTTCTTTGACTGCTGCAGGTGGTTCACCCCAAGTCAGGTAAGTGTCAACCTGATCTGTTGCAAGTTCAATCGCCGCATCTGAAGAACCACCGAACCACAGTGGAGGATGGGGTTCTTGAACGGGTGGATAGAGCAATTTTGCATCGTCTACACTTAAACGTTCACCGTGGAAAGTGAAGCTTTCACCCGTGTGAGAGCGTTTCAGGATTTCACGCCAGATCGTTGTGTATTCAGTTGCAGTCTTGTAGCGGGTTTCGTGATCTTCATACACGCCGTCGCCTTTTAGTTCCTGCTCATCACCACCAGTGACCAGATTTAGCAAGACACGGCCACCAGATAAACGGTCAAAGGTTGCTGCCATACGTGCAGCCAGTGCAGGAGTCGTTACCCCCGGACGTAGCGCAACCAGGAATTTCAATTTCTTGGTCGCGTCAATCAGGCTGGCTGCGGTTAACCATGGATCTTCACATGAACGGCCTGTTGGAATCAGTACACCTTCATAGCCCAGGTTATCGACCGCAACTGCAATCTGTTTCATGTAAGCATGATCGACCTGGCGTGCACCTTTGCTGGTACCTAGGTAGCGGCTGTCACCATGTGTCGGAATAAACCAGAAAATTTTCATGTCTTTGATCCTTGAATTATTTGCCTGCCCAAACGGCTTGCTGAATATTGATAGATTTTGGAATGATCTTGAGTTCACTAAAACGGTTCGCGAGTTCTTGCTGGTCGGCAATCACTTTCTTGGTGAGCGGTGCAGCACCAGATGGATTAGGACGACGCTGGATAAAGGTCTGGCTGACAATTGGTGTTAAGCCAGTACTTTGCGCAAAGATTTTTGCAGTTTCAGCTTTATGACGCTGTACCCATTTATCTGCAACATTGACCTGTTTGATAATTCCTTTTAATGCTTGCGGGTGTTTTTTAATTAAATTTTCTGAAGCCAGATAGAAGGTATAATTGGGGCTTAAGCCTTTCCCTGAAGCTAAGACTCTGGCTTTATCTTCTACTTGCGCTGCAGCATAGTACGGGTCCCAAATTGCCCAGGCATCAATCGCACCTTTCTGGAAAGCTGCGCGTGCATCCGCAGGGCTTAACCAGATTGGCTGGATATCGGTCCATTGCAAACCTGCCTTACGTACTGCTTGGACCAGTAAATAATGCGAGCTGGAACCGCGATGAACGCCGACACGCTTACCTTTGAGCTGGCTCAGTTTAGTAATTTTGGAATTGTGTTGTACCAGAATGGCAGAAGAGAGCGGTTTTGCAGTTTCATAAGCAAAATAATGCAATGGTTTATTACCAGCTTGAGCATAGACAGGAGGAGTGTCTCCAGTCGCACCGATATCAATAGAACCTACAGCTAATGCTTCTAAAATTTGTGGTCCGCCTGGAAATTCGTTCCAGCTGATTTTTGCATTTGGAAATTCCTGTTCAAGCAGCTTTTGCTGTTGTGCAATGACCAGGTTTACCGAAGCTTTTTGGTAGCCTACACGAAGCTGTTTCACTGACGGATCAACTGCCCAAGCGGCACTTGAACCCAACATCGCACAAGCAACTAATGCGGCATTCATAGCATGACTGGAGGTCTTGAACCATGTGATTGCTTTGTTATGTCGCTGATGTTGAGTCATTATTAGATCCCCTGATATTTTCCTATGATTTATTGGATTAAAATTGCTGATTGAATATTCAGTTTTGCTGGAATCAGTTGCTGGCCATAAAAGGCATCAGCGACCTGCTGCTGTTTTTGCGCCACTTCTGGCGTGAGCGGTTTTACCCCAAAGCCCATACGTGAAATTGAAGTTTTCAATACGTCGAATGCCAGGCCTGTTGGTTTTTCTAGAAGTTTCGCTGCCTCATCCTGATGGCTAGATACCCATTCAGTAGTCAGGTTCAGCTCATTCACTACCGCATCAATGATCTGTGGATTCGCTTCAGCGAACTTACGATCAGCCAGATAGAACTGATGATTGCTCACGATATTCTCACCAGTTGCAATCACACGTGCACCAATCTGATGTTCTGCTGCCGCAAAGAAAGGATCCCAGATCACCCAGGCATCAACCGCTCCACGCTCAAAAGCGGCACGTGCATCAGAAGGCGGCAGGTACACCACTTCAATATCGCTGAGTTTCAGATTATTGGCTTCAAGGACTTTTAATAGTAAATAATGAACATTTGAGCCTTTGTTGAGTGCAACACGTTTGCCTTTCAGGTCCTGGACGGACTGAATATTTGAGTCTTTTTGTACAATCAGAGCTTCAGCCTTAGGTGCTTCAGGCTGGTTTGCGACATACACCAGATTTGAGTTGGCTGCCTGAGCAAAGATTGGCGGTGCTTCACCGGCTTCACCAAAAGACACACTGCCTACATTCAGACCTTCAAGTAGTTGTGGACCTGCTGGGAATTCCACCCATTTCACATTTACGCCTTGTTGTTTTAATACAGTTTCTAACGTGCCGCGTTCTTTCAAGATTGGAAGGACGCCATATTTTTGGAAACCGATATTCAGCGTTACACTTTCTTCTTTTTTAGAGCAGCCAGAGAGCAACATCACGCCAGCAATAGCAGTACTCAGGGCTGCTGTTTTTGCAATGAATTTAACCGTAGATTGGCGCATGAATATAAACTCCTGACAAAAAGCCAATTAGATGGAATAGACAAGTTAGGCATACGCTAATCGTTTTTTATTTTCCAAAAAAATAACAATTCGGGAATTTCTAATGAGAAAAAAAGATAAATAAAAAAGCGCAAAACTTATGTAGAAAAGTGATTTGGAATCTTTATGGAATTTAATTTTTATACAATTTACGTTATTGAAATATATATTTAATT
>NZ_DEZM01000093.1:0-16077 GCF_002364825.1 Acinetobacter sp. UBA3132
CGCTTTTTTCTTAGCTAAATTTCTTCAATGGTCCCCCTTTGAAAAAGGTAAGCCATATATGGCGCAAGAGCGGGTAAATTCGTCCTATAAATCCTTCCCTTGCGGAACAGTGTTCCTCACCCTTTAATAAAGGGAAGGGCTTTAACACTAAGGTTTAAAATAAGGCTTCTTGGTTTTGATTTTATTTTCAAAGCGTTTGACATCCAGTTTCTTCACTAGATTTGTGGATGCAGGACAAGCCTCTCCTAGAATCTGTGCAGCCAAAATTTCACTGCACAATGGAGCAAATAGAAAGCCTTTGGAACCTAAGCCAGCCAGACTATAGATTTCCTGATCTGATTTAAGTTTTCCAAGCAAGGGGAAATAATCTTTACTCTGGGCACGAACCGAAGCACGACCTTGCCATTCACTGACATCAGCCAAACTCTGTGCATACTCTGGAAATACTGAATGGATCAGTTCAAGGTTATGGATATGGTCTTCTTCCAGTACCTCTGTATCATCACGATTCAGGCAGAATGAAGCACCGAGCAGCAAATGCTGTTCATCAAACTGGATGCAGTATCCGCCGTAGCTATAGGCAATATTCGGATTGAGTGGTTGATCGCTATTTTTGAGCCAACTGACCTGTCCACGAATGGGTTTAAGTTCAGGATGCTCTTCAAGCAGCTGTGGCGTATTTAATGCGGTACAGACGATGATATGATCAAACTGTCCGAGTGAGCTATCACCATCAAATAATTCTGGACATGAGTGTGGTTCAATTCGGCTAATTTGGGCCTGGATATAGCGAATATTGCTATGTTGCAGGATTTCATCACGCAACTGATGAGGCGATACAGCTCCCGCCTGTAACAACGACAATGCTGGATATTTCGCTGTTAAAGACTGCTGATTTTGATCTGGAACTTCTAGAATACCATCAGGATACTCATCAGCCAGAGCCAACAGGTTTTCTGGATTTTTCAATGCCAGCTGCTGAACCTGAATCGCGCGAAAGGCTTTAAACTGTGCATAATGATTTAGGGCGTGTTGCCAAGCCTGGGTCATTAAATGTTCAGCGCTTTGTGCAATCGGTGACAGTTTCGGATTGAGTAGCGCTAATGGATTACCAGAACCACCGGAAAGTGGTGCTGTTTGATCGAATAGGCTGACTTGATGACCACGTAGAGCAAAAGCCCAGGCTATATTTAAACCGGCAATACCAGCACCAATGACAGCGATCTGACGTGCCTGACATTTCAACTCTTTATGGAGCAAAGTTTTTTTTTGAGTATGATGTTCAGGAATTGCTGTTACTGGCTGTGCAAATTCAGGCAGATTCCAGATGGCTTTCAGCATTTCACGTTTATGACCAAAGCCACGTGGACGTGAAATCGAAATACCATGATTTCTAAGACCGCGTTTCAGTACCCCCGCGACACTAAAAGAGGCAAAGGTAGTGCCATAATCCGAGAGTCGAATAATATTGTTCAGGACATTCTCTTCCCACATATCCGGATTGCAGGAAGGCGCAAAACCGTCCAGGAACCAGGCATGTACTGACACAGTTTTTTCAATGACTGGAAAGACATCTTGTGCATCACCTAGCCATAAATCCAGAGAAAAACGTTCTTCAGGAAAACTGAGGCGATGACAGCCAGCAATTGGGAGTGGATATTGGAAAATCAGCTGATCTGCAAGGGGTTTTAGTTCCGGCCAGGCATTTAAAGCACGAATCAGATCATCTTTTGATAGAGGAAATTTTTCCACTGAAATGGCATGCAGATGGCTCTGGTTATCTGGACGAACCTGTTGCCACAGTTGCCATAAGGCCAGAATATTGAGTCCTGTACCAAAGCCCGTTTCCCCTATGCAAAAATATTCAAAAGGTTTGAGATCCGTGAGCCGGGTACCGAGATCATTACCATTTAAAAACACATGGCGTGTTTCAAGCAGACCATTGTCCTTGGAAAAATAAACATCACCGAACTGTTTGGAAACTGGCACGTCAATGCCATCTACCAACTGCCAATCGAGATCGGCAGTTTGAATTGCATGAGACAAAACGGATACAACCTTGAATACGTCAGGAGAGGGAATAGCTTACCACTGACGACGGCGTTTGGTATAAACATAACTCGCGATCAGGAAGCCAAGTAGTACCCCAACTGCCAATGTCGCAGCACCGTAAAGAAACATTTGTGCACTACGTTCACTTTGTAGCACCTGCACCTGAACGCCGAGATTATCGTTTTTCAGCTGTAGTTCCTGATTCTGGGTCAATGCTTCAAGATTGGCTTTTTCCAGTTGTTGCAGACGTGTCGCCTGATCTTTGACCAAAGCCTTCACTTTGGCATCTTGCTGAGCTTTGTTCTGTGCAATATCTTCTGCAGTCAATGGCTTGGCAGCAGGATTTTGAACAAGAGGATTATTCGAAGCAGCCACTGGCATGATGCCAGGTTTATTGGCAGACAGTGTTTGCGGTGGCGTATTGGCTACCGCGGGTTGCACAGTTGCTGGTGTATTTTGCGCTGGGGCAGCAGATTCCGCTGCCGGTGTTACTTCAACTGCCCAGGCAGTTGTACAGGCAAAAGATAAACCGATTAAACTGGCAATTACAGCGTGCATGAACCTTATCCTTGTGGGAATGCTTTATTGAATGGTTTAACGTCAATATGCGCATAGACGCCTTCTTTTAAGAATGGTTCTTCCTGTAACCATTCATCCAATGCTTCACGGCTGTCAAAGTCCACAATGATGGTGCTGCCATAAAAACCTGCTTGAGGATTACCTGGTTCTTTTGGCATCGCGCCGGCAACGATTAAACGACCTTCATCATTTAATTTTTGCAGACGTGCAAGATGTTGAGGACGAATCGCAAGGCGTTTTTCGACAGTACCTTCCTGATCGGTACAGCTGACAACAAATAATGGCATGGCAGTTCTCGATGACTTAGTCTAACTTTTATTCAGCAGTTTTAAAGTATTTGCGCAATACAATGAACTGAATAATGATAAAGGAAAACATCACGATCATGTCACCAAATGCGGTAAATTCTCCCCAATATTTTCCATCCATAAAGATATAGGCAAAGAAGCAATGCAAGAAAGACATCACCGCAAACATTGCTGCCCAAGCATAGTTGAGCTTAAACCAGCCTTTTTCAGTTAAATTAAAAACTGGTCCAAACAGACGTTGGATTAATGGTTTTTTATCTTTACTGAACCATGGTGAAAGCAGGAATACGCCAGCAAAAACCAGATTTAGCAAGACAGCTTTTAAGCGGATATAGAAATCATCACTGAGTATTAAAGTGATTCCACCGAAGATTACTGTCATAAACAATACGATCCATTGCTGTTTGTCCAGACGGAATTTCTGTGAAACAAATAACGCGCCATAGACCACTAACATGGAAATGATCAGACCTGTGGTTGCCACAAGAATATTGTTATTGTCGACACCGCCTGCGGAGCCAATCAGCTGGAGTAATGGATGGTTGGTGTCTTTAGGATCTACTGTCTTATATAAATAAAAGAAAATAATGAGTGGCACAAAGTCTAAAAGTGCTTTCATGTTAGAGTATCTAAATCTGATCAAATAAATGTCATAGTATAGAGATGCACGGCGTAGATTTACATACACACAGCAATATTTCTGATGGAACCTTAAGTCCACAGCAGCTGGTTGAGGCCGCGGCAGCGAGCTTTATCCATACGCTGGCCTTGACTGATCATGACACCATGGACGGTTTAGAGCTGGCGCGTGAAGCCGCGAAAGATCACGAAATTAAGATCATTTCTGGGGTAGAAATCTCCAGTCAATGGTCACGTCCGGCCACCAAGAAGAATTATGGCGTGCATATTGTGGCGTTAGATGTTCAAAATCCTGAGCCATTGCAACAGGCTTTAGAACAGCAAAAACAGATTCGCGCTGAACGCTCAAAAAAGATTTGTGATCTACTGATACCATTGATTGGACAAGATATTTATCCAGATGTAGTCGCTAAGGTTGATAATATTCCAGACCGTGTCACGCGAACCCATATTGCCAAAACACTGGTTGAAAAGGGGATAGTCACCCGTCCACAACAGGCTTTTGATAAATATATCAAGGAAGGTAAGAAAGCTTATGTGAAGTTTGATGGACTGGGACTGGAAGAAACCATTCAGGTGATTCATGCCAGTGGTGGTTTTGCAGTGCTAGCGCACCCCACCCGTTATGATCTGTCTGCAACCAACATCCGTTACCTGATAGAAATTTTTGCCAGGTTCGGTGGGGACGCCGTTGAGCTGCCACCAGCAGTTGATCCGGCTTCTACCCGGCAGATGGTAGATCGGATGATTGCTGAACATGGGCTAAAAGTATCTGTAGGCAGTGATTATCATGGGGACAATATGCCCTGGATTAAGCTCGGCCATATTCCAACAGTTAAAGACGGGCAAGTGGGCATCTGGGAAAGTTTTCGGTAACAGGCGTCAGGCTTCAATAAATGGAGACTGCTTTTGCTGCTGGATTTTTATGCCTAGAAGGCAGGCCAAAGCTAAACTGTAATGCCAGTTGCCAAGTTGTTGTAATCGCTGCCATCAGTAATAATGCTGCAATAAGCGTATAGTTCAGTAAATTGCGATAAAGAAAAGGATGGTTCCGGGAAATTACCGCCTGCTGGATGTCTGGATGATGTTTGAATTCTCGATAGCGTAGAAAATCGATCAAATTCGCGAGCGCCAGTTCCAGCTTGTCAAAATGTACTGCCTTGCAGGACATCCGATAGTACTTACCATAATTGGTACTCAGCTTAAGCGTATAAGTTGGAGAGTCATCTTCACGACTCGCCTGAATATGTACAATTCTTGGTAAGTCCAGCATGAGTCGACTGGGAATATGGTCGAAGTAAATCCGTCCGCGGAGCGGTGTCGCGATATAGTACTGCAAATGCTGAAAATTCTGGTCTCCATCATGTGCATACAGTTGAACAATCCAGCGTGTACGCCTCAGGTAATAGACCAGAACCTGCTGGCCGATGAGCGCATCACTTGGTTGAACATGGATATCCAGATACGACTCTGTGTTAAACAGCTGATTCAGATCGACATTAAACCATTATGGGGCTTCATGATCATTGATCTTTAATAGGAGTTGCTGCTGTTTGCGTAGCGGGGTCGTGTGAGTCTGACGTTGGCCCATAATTGTAGCATCTGAGCTGCGTAAGGCTCTTTCACGGATATCCCGAGCCAGTTTCGAATCAATCAGGTGTTGCTGAATCAGAAAAGGAAATTTGAAATATTGTTTCCGGTCATAGCTTAGACCGAATACCAGTATGAAACTGATGAGAAGCAGTAAAATCCAGTATTGTTCTAATCCAGTGAATAAAATATCTTGCCAGGCCAATACACAGCCAAATGCGAACACGGCTCTGCTACAAAGCAGTAAAGCCGCTAAAGTTGCACCCAGACGCGTCACCGGTTGCGTTGTATAACGATGAATCCGTTGCTTGATAGTCATGAGATCTTATTTTTATTGTTTTCATTATTTTAATTTTGAATTGAATATATGAGCTGCGTTCAGCTGTAATCGTACTTATTATAATAGATTATGATCTTGGGCTTGAATAGGTGGGGGGGTGGGTTTGCCTAAAGTACCCAATAGTTCAATTTCAATGGTACGTACCATTGAATCAAGGGGTAAGTCATTGCTTTGCGTACCAAAAGGTTCTTCAATTTCTGAACTGAGCGCATCCAGTCCCAAGAAAGTATAAGCCAAAATTCCGACCAGCAGCGGTGTCACCATTCCAAGGGTCGAACCCAGACTAAATGGCAGCATAAAGCAGAAAAAATATACGGTACGATTCAGCAAGACTGAATAGGCGAAAGGTAGTGGTGTGGTGGCAATCCGATCACAACCTGTCTGTACAATACTCAACTCAGCTACATGCTGGTTCATCTGCGCATAAATGATGTCTGAAATTTCGCCTTCTTTCAGGGCCTGCATAAATTCCCATTGAATCAGACTGAGGGTGTACTGTGGGGCATTGGCCTGTTGATAGAGCTGTTGCAGGGCTTGAGGACTCATACCACTGGTCTGTACCAGTTCGGTTGGATTGGCAGTCTGATGGCGCAAACGATCGCGCAGTACATTGGCAAAGACAATTACATGCTGGATGACCCGCTCACGGCGTGCCTGCGTCAACATACGGCAGTCTCGGTCAAAATGACGTGCATTGGCAATTAGGATCCCCC
The DNA here is from genome assembly GCF_002364825.1 of Acinetobacter sp. UBA3132. Lineage (NCBI taxonomy): Bacteria > Pseudomonadati > Pseudomonadota > Gammaproteobacteria > Moraxellales > Moraxellaceae > Acinetobacter > Acinetobacter sp. UBA3132. Next base: position 6,222 of record NZ_DEZM01000093.1, read on the forward strand.
AGAGTTTGCGCGCTTCCCACCAGCGTTCATAGGCGGCAGAGTTCTTGAAACCAAGGAAAATCGACAGTACTACTCCGATCAGGGTAAAACCGACCAAGGGTAATTCCGGTAAATGTAAATAATTGGTATAGGATAGCCCGCCAATAATGGCAGAAATAAGCATGACCACGCCTAGAGGTGGTAGCACCTTAGGTAAAATCGTTCCCCGCCATGAAAATAATACTTTAAAGATACTGGGTTGGTCACGTACGATCATTTATTGGAATCATCACAATTTTTTTCATGATCTTGTTGAGTTGTGCCTGCTTTGTCAAGTGCTATCGTTCAGGGTTTTACCGTATTGATGAGTTGCTGTTCTGCAAAGGAAAAACTGCCTTCCCGGGCAATGATACAGTGATCAATCAGGCGGATTTCGACCAGGTGACAGGCCTTTGCAATCTGCTGGGTGAGTTCAAGATCTGCTGCGGAAGGTCGAGGCTGACCGAGTGGGTGATTATGGGCAATCACAATCGATGTTGCCTGCTGCTGAATGGCATGGCGTAGTAACTGATTAATCGAAATCTTACATGAATTAATCGAGCCATAAAACATTTTCTTAAAGCTGATTTTTCTTAACCCGGCATCCAGACACAGTACAGCAAACACTTCCTGAGTTTCTCCCAGCAGTTCAAAGCGCAGATAGTCCATAATTTTGCGGGAATGATTCAGTTCCAATGCATCTTGGCGAAGGTGCTCGGCAATATAGCGCCGTCCCAGTTCCTTAACAGCCATCAGCTGGGTAAATTTACTGACACCCATCCCGTGAAACTGGCTGATCTCTTGCAGTGGGGCATCCAAAAGAGTACTTAAATGACCAAAATGTTGAATCAGAAGTCGAGCTAGTTCCACTGCGGAATGCCGCTGGGAGCCTGAGCGCAGGAAAATTGCCAGCAATTCGGCATCGGAGAGGCTTTGTGGGCCTGACTGTAACAGGCGTTCGCGTGGACGTTCCTGTTCAGGCCAGTGTTTAATCGAAAATTGCATGTTTATTAGACTTATTTATTATTAATTATTGTTTTTCACACAAGAAGGTCTCTTGGGCATGATTCTATTTAATGCTATTGTGAGCGCCACTGCAACAGAAAGGTAGCCTGTTTGTGAGCTTCGACGTAAGTGTAATTCCTCATAAAAATATTATTTTAGCTGTGACAGGCGGTATTGCTGCCTATAAAAGTGCAATTCTGGTCCGTCGTCTGAAAGATGCCGGTTTTAATGTTCGTGTGGTCATGACTCAAGGCGCACAGGCCTTTATCACGCCGCTGACGTTCCAGGCACTGTCGGGTAATCCTGTCCATACTGAATTACTGGATCCAGAAGCTGAAGCAGGCATGGGGCATATTGAACTGGCACGCTGGGCGGACCTGTTACTGGTCGCCCCAGCAAGCTGCGATACTTTGGCCAAATTCGCTGCCGGTCTGGCCGATGATTTGCTCAGTACACTTTATCTGGCGACCAACGCACCGGTCTGGGTAGCGCCAGCCATGAATCAGCAGATGTGGGCAGCCAAGCCGACGCAACGTAACTTGGCCACTTTGATTGAAGATGGCGTGCATGTGATTATGCCGGATGCAGGTTCACAGGCCTGTGGTGATGTAGGTTTGGGCCGTATGCCAGAACCGGAAGATCTGGCACGTCAGGTAACCGAGTATTTCCATAAGGCACAACGAGCGATTGCAGAACAATTTGGTCAGCTTGCGGGAAAGCGGATTACGATTACAGCAGGTCCAACGCGTGAAGCGATTGACCCGGTTCGTTATATTTCCAATCACAGTACCGGGAAAATGGGTTTTGCCTTGGCGGCAGCCTGTTATGCTGCCGGTGCGGATGTAACGCTGATTGCAGGACCAGTGACGCTGGATACGCCAAATGGCGTCAAACGTAAAAACGTCAGCTCAGCCGTGGAAATGCTGGATGAAAGTCTGCATATGCTAGAACAGGGCTGTGATATTTTCATTGCTACCGCTGCGGTTGCGGATTATCGCGTAGCACAAGTGGCAGAACACAAGATTAAAAAAGCCGGTGATGAGCTGAATGTCGCACTGATCAAAAATCCGGATATCGTTGCAACCATTGCCCAACAGGAAAAACGTCCATTTATGGTTGGCTTTGCCGCAGAAACACGAAATATTGAAGAATATGCAGCTGGCAAACTGGTCGCTAAAAAACTGGATATGATTGCCTGCAATGACGTTTCCCGTGCAGATATTGGCTTTGCCTCAGATGAAAATGCCATGACGGTATTCTTTGCAGAATCTTATCATATGGAAAAACGTGATCTGGAAAAGGCTTCCAAACAGGAAATTGCCCAGCAACTGGTTGAAGCCATTCATGATGCCCTACATCATGATCCTTCTAAGGATGATGATTTCTAAGTTATTGTATAAAAAAGTCCTGCATAGTCAGGGCTTTTTTATTTCTGCAGAATTGACTGAATGTTCAAAAGAAAACCAAGTATTTTGACCTTGAAAGACACTTTTGGCTATTTCGTGCCCAGTTTGAAAAAGATAAAATCACCCTATAAGAATCAGAATTTTTTTATTTTCCAGCCTCACTAATTTGAGCACTGGGGGTGGTATGAAAAGAATAAGTCTATTGTTTCTGACCTTGCTATTGTTTGCCTGCAGTTACTTTGTCTCTATTGATGAACTGTCGAGCAATATTCAGTCTCAGATGCAACGTGAATTTAATTCCAGTTTGGATTATCGCCATTACCGGTTAAAAGTCATGGATGTAAAAATCATGGAACGTTCTGGTGATCATTTTCAGGCCATTTCCCAGATACAGTATCAGGGCCAATCTTTTCCAGTTAAGGTCTCTATCCAGAAGGTGGAGCAGGGTTATAGCTGGCAGCTGGAAGATGATGCTTTTGCCTTTATTGATGAAGTTGAAATTCAGCGTTATGAACAGCAGTTACAGCAGGAACTGGCTATGATTTCTGCAGAATTCGAACAAGATGAAGGTTTTGGGGACGAGAAGGTCAATGAGATCACTGAGGCTGCAACGCGGGAATCCAGGACGACATCACAGCGGGTTGAAGAACCCATTCCTGTGGGAAATATTACCGCTTATACCCAATAAATTCTCTAGTCAAAAAACCTTAATAAAAAAGCACCGGGGAAACAGTGCTTTTTAAATTAAAGATTCTGGGTTTGCTGTTCGAGCAGGTAGTCTTCAGTGCGTTTGATCGCCTCCTGAATATTGAACAAGGCATTTTCTACATCTTTTAAGGTTTTGGCATTACCACCGCTTAATGCCTGACGCCATTTACGCGCACCTGGCAAGTTCTGGAACAAGCCCAGAATATGACGGCTAATAATCGAGAGTGGTGCACCTTCTGCCATACGCTGGGCAATATACGGCATCATTTGTTGCATGATCTCAAAACGATCAGGAGCTTCAAGATTCCAAAGTTGGCCTAACTCGGCCAGTAAATACGGATTGTGATAGGCTTCGCGACCAATCATTATGCCATCCACATGTTTTAAGTGTTCAACCGTTTCCGCATAGGTTTTGATCCCGCCATTGATTTCAATCAGCAGCTCAGGACGTTCCTGTTTTAAACGGTAAACATCTTCATAACGTAATGGGGGAACTTCACGATTTTCTTTCGGAGATAGGCCTTGTAACAGGGCAATTCGGGCATGCACGATAAAATTATTACAACCCGTCTTCGCTACGGTATCGACAAAATGCAGCATCTCTTCATAAGACTGCATATCATCAATCCCGATACGATGTTTCACCGTCACCGGAATATCCACGGCATTGCGCATCTCACCAATACATTCTGCGACTAGATCAGGCTCCGCCATCAGGCAGGCACCAATTTTATTGTTCTGTACCCGGTCACTTGGGCAGCCGACATTCAGGTTGACTTCGTTATACCCCCAATCCTGTGCCATTTTGCTACAGGTGGCCAGGTCTTTGGGATTAGAGCCACCAAGCTGTAACACAACTGGCTGTTCTTGCTGATTAAAGTCCAGATGACGTTTGGCATCACCATGAATGATGGCACCTGTCGTTACCATCTCGGTATAGAGAATAATATTGGGATTAAACAGACGTGCAAAGAAACGATAATCTTTGGTGGTCCAATCCATCATCGGGGCGACCGAAATACGAGGATTTATTGATGCACCGTTGTTTTCTTTTGTTTTCAATTTATTAGATACAATTTGCATGTTGCATTTTCTCTCATATTTCGGGATATTTGGGAAGATTTTAGTGAATTGGTGCACCAAAAACTGCACCAAAAATTTAAATACAGAAAATGGTGCAATTTAATTGGGAACGATAACTGAGCGTAAAGGTAAAAAGGGTACGAGTTTTCGTGCACAAGTTAGGGTCAAGCGTAAAGATGGCACGCATTTTAGCGAGTCTAGATCTTTTAGTACACGGGTTTTAGCAAAGCAATGGATCAGAAATCTTGAAGATGAAATTGAGATTAATCCTGATGCGATATTTAATCCTAAAAAAATTAGTGATCTGACTCTGAGTCAGGCATTTGAAAAATATTTAGCAGAAGTCGAGGGCTTTGGTCGTTCTAAAAGGATGGGAATACGTTTCCTAGCAAACTGGCCTATTGGTCAGGTGAAATTGAAGAATCTTAAACGGGAGCATTTTACAGAACATACTTTCTTACGCCGTAAAGGTTATCCTGAAATAGGAGCCAAAGCTATTGCAAGCAGTACTGCACTCCAAGATTTGCAATATATGAAAACAGTACTCTTATACGCCCATTTAGTTTGGCATGAAGAAGTTGATTTGGGGGAGTTAGAGCTAGCAATGATAGGGCTTAGAGGCTCTAAGATTATTACGAAGTCAAAGAAAAGAACTAGATTGTTAACAAGAGAAGAGCTTATTAATTTAACTGAGCATTTCTATAATCGTTGGCATTCGCGCAATATATCTATGCCACTACATTTAATCATGTGGTTATCTATTTATACTTGTAGACGAGAGGATGAAATTACACGATTAAAATTGGAAAATTTTGATCAGGTCCATCAGGAATGGCTACTGGAAGATGTCAAACATCCTACGGATAAAGAAGGCAATGATAAGTATTTTCGAATTGATCAATTGGCTAAAGGTGTTATTGAGCAATTATTAGATGAAAAAGTACGTCAGAGGATGTTAAGGTTAGGTGGTGAACCAAATTTATTGGTACCTCTCAATGCTAGGTCTTTTGCAAAAGATTGGCGAGATGGTGTGAAAATGTGTGGCATAAAGGATCTTCGGTTTCATGATTTGAGACATGAAGCATTAACACGTTTGGCAGAAGATGGTAAAAGTATCCATGAGATAAAGTGTTACTCATTGCATGAATCACTTTCTAGCCTAGAGCGATATATAAACATTAAGCGTCGTAGACATGATCGAATTGAATTTGATGAAGTAATCGACATAGTTAAATCTAAAAAAATAAGAACCGCTATCTAGCGGTTCATATTCTCCCAATCTTTGGTACCTAAATTACTTTGTTTTGCTAGATATTTAGCTAAGTCAAAAATATTCACTAAATAAGGGGATTTTTGAGACTTTTCTGCTTTAAAAACAGGAAATGGCAACATTTGACAGGCAGCCTTCTTCTTGGCAGAGCTTAAGTTTAAATGGGGGAAAAAGTCTTTTAATACTGTCTCCAATAAAATTACTGGCGAATGTTTGTACTTTTCAAGAAGCATAAGCTGTATATCAGAGGTATTTCTCATAAAACGTGACATAGCACCATTTCAATAACTTGATGGCACATTACCAAAAAGATAAAAATCAAAATGAATTTGATAGAAATCTAAAAAAAATTGTTCAAAAAAATTAAATTTAGCGATTTTTTCCAATTTCAACACAAAATCAATCTTCAAAAATTAAAAAATTATAGGCTTCAAATCAGGAGGGACCTTTTAGTGTCTTGCATATAAATCTGGAGTGAAAAATGCCCAAAAAAAAGAAATCTAAGATTTCTAACGACGTTAAAAAATCTTTGAATTCTAACGCTGAAAAAAAGTTAAAAGCTAATAAGCCTCAGGAGACTAAGCTTATTCAATTTGAATCAGTGATTCCTTTTGAGGAAAAAGAAGTAAAAGTTAATGTGTTACAAAAAGAGATGATGCCTGCAACATTATCCAAATATGTATTTGATACTGCATATGGTGCAGATTGTATGCCTCCTGACTTTATTGCAACAAGCTTGCTTGTTGCATTAGGTACAGTAATTGGTGCAAAGCTAGAGATGCGCCCTAAACAAAATGCAACTTTTGGTGTAATTCCAAATATTTGGGGAGTAATTATCGCTGAACCATCCCAAAAGAAATCTTTTGCAATCAATGCGGGTATGTATTTTTTAAAGCAAATCCAGGAACAAGAGTTTGAAAGGCATAAAAAGGAGTTAAAGGATGGGGATAAGGAAGAAGTAACGCCACCAAGGTATTTATATTTAAATGATAGTACTCCTGAAGCTTTGGCTGAAAAGCAAAAAAATAACCCATATGGTTTAGCCATTGTAAGAGATGAATTGATGGGGCTTCTTGTGAGTTTGGAAAAGAATGATGGGGAAGGAAGAGCGTACTTTTTAGAAGGATGGAATGGGAACAGTTCATACACTTTCAGTAGAATTGGAAGAGGGGATGGCTACATTAAAAATCATTGTCTCAGTGTCGTAGGTGCTATTCAGCCTGAAAAACTTAATACGTATATGAGAGAGAAAGCTACAGCATCAAAAAATGATGGATTTTTACAAAGGTTCCAAGTGATGGTTTATCCAGAACCTAGTATAGGAAAATTTACGGATATTGCTCCAGATATTGAAAATCGAAATGCGGTAAAAAATATATTTGAAAGACTTTATTTCCTGTCAGATGAGGATATAAGTGAGATTGCTACAGAAGTAGATCCTGAAACTAAAAGAGGAATTCTACGTTTTGATATTGAAGCTCAAGAGAAGTATATCGCTTGGTTTAATGCTATGAGCGAAAAGAAATCTAATGAACAAAACTCATTGTTAGTAGAGCATTTGGGTAAGTATGAAAAACTTTTATTAGCGATAGTTTTAATTTTTCATTTGGTTAGGTTAATTGAGACAAAAGAAAAGAAATCAAAAGCAATTACATCAGATGAGCTGAATTTAGGGCTGAAATGGCTAGTATATTTAGAATCTCATGCACGTAAAGTTTATGGGCTACTAGAATCAAATCCAAGAAATCAAGCTTATGAACTAGGTAGTAAATTGAAAATATTAGAGCCGAATGATTCTATGAGAACATCGGGTTTTACTGTAAGGGATATCGTAAGAAAAGAATGGAAAGGATTCAAAGAAAATCAGACTATAGTCTCATCTTTAGAATATCTAATTAGGCATAGATGGTTAGTAAAAGAAAATGTACCTAGTACTGATAAAGGTGGTAGACCTACTATTAAGTATTATATTAATCCGGAAATATATAATAAGTAATCAAGATGAATAAAAACTGACATAACTGACATAACTAAGTTATGTCAGTTTTTTTATATGATTAAAATAATAAATAAGTGAAAAAACAGTAAAATTGAATTTTTTTATTTTTAAAATAATAATATTTGATATTTTTATTAAATGGAAAAGAAAAAGCAAGGATACACAAAAGCCCCCTTCGGAAGCTTTTATGAAACCTTGCTTGGGGAATTCCCCAAGACCCCTTTTAAAACCAATTAATAAAATGGCATAAATAATTATGAATGAATATCAAAAATCAAGAAGACTTAAACGTGGTCATATAATTAAAGTCCGGCTATTTGAATCAGAGTTAACAGAGATAAGAAAATCTAAAATTGCAGTAGCAAAGTTTTTAAGAGAATCTGCACTTGAAAAAATAGGAGTAATTGAAGATCCAATTTATTTAAAAGTAGAAAGAGAAAAACTATATCAACTATCAAAAATAGGGACAAATATTAATCAGATCGCATATGCAGTCAATCAAGAGATAGCAGGAACAGGAACTTATGAAAAAGTGAAGCTATTACAGTTATTAATTTCAATAGATAATCAAATAAGGAGTATAAGTATATGATTATTAAGTTTTTTAGGCATGGTAAAGGAAAGTCTGAAGGTTGTATAAATTATTTATTGGGTAAGGATAGGGAAAGGGAAAAAGCACAAGTGATGAGGGGAAGTGTAGCATTAACAAGTTCTATTATAGATAGTTCACCTTATATAAAAAAGTATACTAGTGGTTGCTTATCATTCTATGAAAAAAATATTGATAAAAAATATAAGTTTAAGATTATGGATGATTTTGAAAAAATATTATTTCCAGGCTTAAATAGAGAGCAGTACAATATTTTATGGATAGAGCATACTGATAAAGATCGTTTGGAGTTAAATTTTGTTATACCCAATATTGAAATTACTACAGGGAAAAGACTTAATCCTTTTTATGCACCTACTGACTTAAAGCGAATAGATTTATATAAGAAATTTATAAATTTTAAATACAATTTGTATGGTCCAGATTTGGCAATACCTTTATTAAAGAAAATAAGAGAAAATACTCCTAAAAAGACTAGGGATGTTGTAGAGCTTATTGGTAGTTTGGTTGAGTTGGGGATTAAAAATGGGAATGTATATGATCGAAAATCATTAATAAATTATCTTACTGAAAATAATTTAAATGTGGTACGACAAGTAAATAAATCAATATCTATAAAACATCCTGAATTTAAAAGAAATATAAGGTTAGAAGGCTTGATATATGAATCAGAATTTAAAACTACTAGACTCTTTGAAATTGAGCCTAATAAACGAACAGAAGAAAATAGAAAGTCAATACAACGATTCGATATCAACGATAGGGAAAGCCTTCGAAGAGAGATTGAAAGAAAAGGAAAATGGCTACTTGAGCGCTATCAACAGAAGCCAAGAAAAATGTTTAAAGACACTCAAGAATTACGACAACACTTTGAAAAATCAAATGTTGGAAACTGGCAAATTTTTAATACAAATAGAAGAGGTCAACCACAGGTTGGGCAGTATCAAAATAAGGGAAAAGAAGCTGAAGTTTTACCTTTTTGTGAGTTTCATCAGCTTTATGATTATTACACTAATAATAGTTGGTTATTTTTCAATAAAAATGGAAGTGACTCAATTACAGAATATGAAAGGGTTAGTACAACAAGAGGAAAAAAATTTAATCGAGATCAGAAAGGCTTTAGAACTCAACAAGAGTCAATTTATAAAACGATATCAGGTTATGTGCAAGGAGATATAAATGATGACCGATTTAGAGAGACAATTATTAATAATTATAGAAGAACAACAGGAAACTATGAAAAATCAACAAGAAGCTTTGTGGAAACAACAGCTAGCCTTGGAAAAACAAGTGAATATTTTGCAACAGTATCAGAAAGATTTAAAGCAGACACAGAAAGATTTATATCTGAATCAAAAGCAAATTTCAGCAATCTACAGCGAAATCTTAACAAACTTTCAAGAGTTATCAGAACGCATATAACCTTAAAACAGAACAAACAATCCTTCAATGAAAAGGAAGTAGTCTTAAGTGATAAAGTAAATAAGATCCAATCACTTGGAAAAGAAGATTTTACCCATAAGTTAAGTTTTGAAATTTGAGGTGTTGTAATGGAAGTTGAAAGATTAAAAGAGTTTATTGAGCAGTTTGAAAAAGATATTCAGGCTAATAACTTAGAGGAATATATGCCAATGTTAGATTTATTGCCTATGAGTATTGATAGTAAAGAAGAGGAGGAGAAATATATGAGAATATTAGAGGATTATTTAGATAGTCACTACTTTTAAAATAAAAAAATACATATTTTAAATATGTAT
>NZ_DEZM01000010.1:0-6818 GCF_002364825.1 Acinetobacter sp. UBA3132
AACATAGGAAATTAATTCCGTACGCTCAAGGCTAATATATGTCTCAAGGGTGTGACGGGATCGGAAAGAGTAGCATGCTGTGAGCGGCGCAAAACGCGAGAGCAGTACTTACCCAAAAGGTCTTGATCCGGCTTAGGACGCTATGAACCACAAGTTTGTAGGCTATAAGATCAATTCTTACAAAGATTGATAGTTGAAGTAAACCATCGCGAGTTTTCCCAACACCCTAAAAAATTCTCCAGTAAAACCCATTAGAAAATATAAAAATAACTCTTCTATTCAAATCTCCTTAACAGTGTTATATCCGCCATTTCTTTTTATTCAGTCAATTTATGCTAGTCTGGAAATTAAACCGTATCCTTTAGGGGAATCACGATGGAGCTTGATTTCTGGCGGCAATTTTTACTGTATGCATTGTTCGTTAATTACAGCATATTAATATTCTGGTTCCTGATCATTGTCTTTGCCCATGATTGGGTCAAACAGTTGCATGGAAAATGGTTCCAGCTATCAGATTCAACCTTCGATGCCATTCATTATGCGGGTATGGCACTCTATAAGATTGGTATTTTTCTATTTAATCTAGTGCCTTTATTGGCTTTATATCTGATGTAAATATAGAGAGAAATAATAGATTTGAATCTTTCATTAACGTGATTTTAACCTGTGGTCGAATAGTAATCTCAAAGACCCAGTTCAAATTATTAAAATTGTCCAACTAAAAACAACAACATCGCTAAAAGGAGTTCAGGCAAATGAATCAGTTTAAACCCGCCCTGATTTTAGGTGCACTCATCGGCTTAGGAATGATTATAGCGGGATGGATTCTGGGGAACAGTGCCGTCAAGATCAAACAGTATGAACGGATTGTTTCGGTCAAAGGCCTGTCTGAACGTGAAGTTAGGGCAAATGTCGCGGTCTGGCCGATTCGTTTTAGTTCGGCCAGTCAGGATCTGGCTCAGCTTTATGACGTGATGGAACTACAAACCCAGCAAATCCAGACTTTCCTGAAAGGTGAAGGCTTTAAAGCCGAAGAAATTACCACGGGAGCACCCGTCACCACAGATAAATATGCACAGCAGTATGGCGGTGATGCCAATGTTGCCCTGCGTTATACCGCACATCAAACCATTACCGTATATACCCATAATATTGATGCAGTACGGGCAGCACAAACCCGTTTAGCAGAACTGGGTAAAAAGGGCATTGCCTTTGGTGGCGATGATTCTGGACAACGAACTGAGTATCTATTTACTGGCCTGAATGACATTAAACCAGCGATGATTGAACAGGCCACACAAAATGCTCGGAGCGTGGCAGAAAAATTTGCAGCTGATTCACAAAGTCGTCTGGGAAAAATCAAAACTGCTAATCAGGGTCTGTTCAGTATTGAAGATCGCGACAGTAATACACCCTATCTTAAAAAAGTTCGTGTCGTATCTACAGTCGATTACTATCTGGCAGATTAAATTGACCGGAAGCAATTCAGCAGTACGATCTGAGCAGCTTGAACCCGGCTGGTCAGGTCGCAAGCCGAGTATAATCTCCTTAAATCAACTTCCTGTAAACGTTCAGATTGACACACTGGATTGACATTGTTATTTTGCGCATCTTTCCCCCCCATGCAATTGCGCCATGCCACTAAACGATGACTTTGTTTACTGTCCACCTCAAGATCCGATTAAAATTCTCTATGAAGATGAGGATCTGGTGGTGATTGAAAAACCGGCAGGGTTGTTGTCGGTGCCGGGTCGTCTGCCAGAGCATCATGACAGCGCTTATTTACGTGTGTGCGAGCAATTTCCGGAAGCACGAATTACCCATCGCCTGGATATGGCTACTTCCGGAATTCTAATGTTTGCCAAGCATCGTGATGCAGAAGTGGCAGTCAGTAAAATGTTTCAGGCGCGTACGGTGAATAAGCATTACATCGCTTTGGTACAAGGCAAACTGGTCGGGGAGGGTGAAGTCAATGCCCCACTCATTACTGACTGGGAAAATCGGCCACGTCAGATGGTACATACGGAACTGGGCAAGCCCTCTAAAACCCTGTATCAAGTGTTGGATTATGATGTGGCACAAGATATTAGCCGTGTCTTATTAACGCCGATTACCGGGCGTTCGCATCAACTGCGTGTGCATATGATGCATATTGGTCATCCGATTACTGGCGATAAAATCTATCACCCTGAACCACTGCGCAGTCCGTTGCAACGCATGGCCCTGCATGCCAGTTATCTTGCATTTACCCAGCCCTTAAGTGATCAACCGGTAGAAATTTACGGTAGTGTGCCTTTTTAATATTGTCTAGTTTCAACTCCATGTTTTATTAAATAATATTTGAATTTCTGGAATGAATGCAGAACACTTTACTCATCTATTGCGTTGTATAAAGTGTGAGAAAATATTTCATATTTTTCTTTAATTCTCTAAATTTACTTATTTTTTGATCTAAAAAGCATTAGTTTAAATATAGTTATGTGCTTTGTTAAACTATGTAAATTTATAAGTTTACCTATCTTAATACTGTCTCATGAAGAAAATTAAATTTTTAAAAAGATCAAAATTTGGTAAATTTAAATCTATGTTATAAAACAATATTATATTTTAATTTTGATAAAAATTAAGAAATATAATATTATTTCATTAAATTCAATAACTTACTGTCTATCTTATAAGTTAATTCCTACTTGAAGCTTTAATATTTTTATTCTGGCAAGATTTCAAGAGATAAAACAGTAGAATTCAACAAAAATATCAATAAATGAGGATGAAAATATCTCCAAAATAAGCAGTCAAAAGTATCTCTACTAGTTAAAAGTTAAAGAGATACTTTAAAAATAAAACTTCGATTTGATATATAAAATCAGTCATTTAAAAACTGTAAAAAATGTTATTTTTCCTATCGTATCCTGTATAAAAATCAGCTAATCTAATTTGTATAATAAAACGGCAGCATAATAAGGACAGCCCTATGTCACGTGATTATCAGCAGTTCCCGGATGATGAAAATGGCAATGTACTCTGGCAGATGTTTCAGGATGGCGATGATCTGACTGAAGCACATGAAATTGAATTTTCGATTGCATTTAATGAAGAATCTCAGGCTGATCGCTGTGCTTTGCATCTATTAAAAGAAGAACAGAAAATCAGCCTGTTCCAGGATGAAGAAAGCGATACACTCGAGTGGGTGATCACGATTTTCGTTTATATGGAACCGAGCTACGAAGATATTGTCGATCTGGAGCAATGGTTTACCAAAATCGCGAGTGAATTTGGTGGCGTTTATGATGGTTGGGGCTGTATGGCTTATGTATATGACGACATCGACGATGATGATACGCCTTTGACCAGTTAAAGCTAAACAAAATTTTTATAACACAGAATGAAGAGTATAAGCCCAGCCCGTCTGGGATTTTTCTTCTGGTGAATCAACAGTTTATTAATGAATAATTCAAACTGATATTATTTAAAACGAATAGAGGAATTGTAGAAATTAAATCCATATAAAATATAAGGTATAAAATGCTATAATGATTTTTTAATTTATTCATTTCTTATTTTTATTTTTGAGGTTCTTATGAGTCTACCCCATTGTCCAAAATGCCAGTCTGAATACACCTACGAAGATGGGGATTTACTGATTTGTCCTGAATGTTCGCATGAATGGAAAGAGGGTGAAGATACAGAAGAGCAGCTAATCATTAAGGATGCCAATGGTAATGTTCTTGCTGATGGTGATAGTGTAACAGTGATCAAAGACCTGAAAATTAAAGGTTCCTCATCTGTGGTGAAAGTTGGAACTAAAGTAAAAAGTATTCGCCTGTTGCCAGATGCAGCAGATGGTCATGATATTGACTGTAAAATTGAGGGTATTGGCGCAATGAAGCTCAAGTCTGAATATGTGAAAAAAGCATAATCCAGTCCTGATCTGTTTTAATCTATTAAAGTTTGAACCAGAATGGCGGTTTAAAAAATAAGCCGTCATCACCTGCCTTGGCTTACATTTTATTTCATACGGGGCATAATCAAGAAAAAATACTGAGTAAATAAAACCTCATGCCTCATCTTCATATTGAATATTCAGATAATATCCAGAATCTGGAGGTCAAGCCGATGCTGCTTAAGATTCACCAGGCCTTATATACTGCAAATTATATTCAGGATCCGAATGATTTAAAAAGCCGGGCAATTTGTCAGCAGAATTATGTGATTGGACTGGATTTGAATACCACTCAGGCCTATGTACATGCAAAAGTATCCTTATTGTCGGGGCGTAGTCCTGAATTGAAACAGGCAATTTCCCAGTGTGTCTTAGCAGTGCTACGACAGCATGTACCAGCCCAGCAGGGTTTGACAATACAGCTCTGTGTAGAAATCATAGAAATGCCAAAGGACTGTTATAGTAAAGCCTTTATTTAACTTTAGTTTAACAATACTTGTATGTTGTTGAAATTATAAGTATTATTTTTCGGGATTGTTATGTTGTGACACAACTAAAATCTAGCAAACAGTGAAAAATAACTTAAATAAGCTTAAATTAACTGGGTTCCTTCTCAAGTTTTATGGAAGTTGTTTAGCTAACAATAAAATGATCTTTAAAAAATGAATTTTATGGGGCTTTTAATATATTTGATGATCTTAACTAGTTAAGGTTTTTTTGCTGTAATTCTAAAAAAATCTATGTCCTTCTGTAGGGGCAGATTGCAGTGATTATTTGACCATTTAAAAAATATAAGAGAATAGAGATGAAAATATTCGGGGACGCATCTTTAGGTAGAGAAATAGTTGATTTATTACATGAATGGGATAGTGCAATAACAGGCTTGGATATTCAGAATGTGCTTAAGTTGTGTGTATCAGATGTGAGGTTTTTTGATTTAAGTACAGAAGTTCATGGTCTGGAAGCTTATGAACAGAAATGGAATCTTTACAAGCCTTATATGCTGCATGGAGTGACCATACAGCGGCATGATGTGACAATCCACGTAGAGCCTCATTTAGCTTTCATTCATGGTTATGTCAAACTTACACCAGCAAGTGCTGAAAAAGTAAAATGGCTTCCATCCGTGAAATGGTGTCGTACTAGCTTATGTTTGAAAAAGGAAAAAGGGCAATGGAAAATGGTGCATCAGCATATTTCGGTACCGGTAGAGATTGAAACACATAGCATGAAAGTATTAGAGCTAACCATTTAGATCTATAATGACATTATTTATATGAATTCATTCGCTATTTAAGTTCTCTACTATAGGGCAATGTTCAGTTGAATTCCAATAAAAAAAAGAGCCTGAATGATTTAGGCTCTTTTTATTTGCAGAATGAGTATTAACCAAAGCGTTTTGGAATTTTCTGTCCATTAGGTATAGGGGTTTCAGCATTTTTTAATACACCGAATAACCAGGTTTCAGCATGCTGTACGGCAGTCTTGAGCTGATCGCCTAATGCTAAACGACCGGCAATGAAACTGGCCAGTGAACAGCCTGAACCATGATATTCACCCTCCAGACGAGCACAACGGGTCTGGTTCACCAGTTCACCCTGAATATATAAACTGTTCTGGATATAATCGGGAGTATCCTCATGACCTCCTTTGACCAGTATAGCTTTGGCACCCATGGCAAACAGTTTTTGTGTCGCAAGTTCCAGATCCTGCTCACCTGTCAGTGCACGCAATTCCACTGTGTTCGGTGTAATAATAGTTGCATGAGGGATCAATTGGGTAAAAGCCTTGACCAAGGTTGCCTGATCTCCCAATGAGCCACCACTGTTCGCGACAAGTACCGGATCAAGCACATAAAAATATTCAGGATGCTCAGCAAGAAACTCGGCTAGGGCTGCAATATTGTCGGTAGTACCAAGCATGCCGGATTTGACACCACGGATGGGCAAGTCACCGACTACCGCATGAGCTTGTGCAAGCAATAGGCTTTTTGATGTCGCTTCAAAGCCAAATACCTGTTGAGAGTTCTGAATAGTAAGGGCGGTACAGGCTATTGCAGCATGAGCCCCGCTTTGGCCAATAGCTTCAATATCAGCCTGGAGACCTGCTCCACCTGAAGGATCCAAACCTGAAAAGCATAGTACGGTAGGGCGCAAAACGATGTCCTTAAACTCTAGATTTGCGTTAGTATAGGCAAAATTTTGTTAACACTCGATAGCATTTTATCGAAGTAACCGGGAGGCATGGGGTGATTCAGAATATTCTGATTGATCTGGATGGAACATTAACGGATCCGAAAGTCGGAATTACCACTTCTGCACGTTATGGCTTGGAAAAAATTGGTCATCCTATTCATCCTGATACCAATATTGACTGGATTATTGGACCACCGCTTAAAGCCTCACTCGCTAAAATTCTGAACGTTGCAAGCAATCACGTGCTGGCAGAGCAGGCACTAGAAGCCTATCGGGAACGTTTCGCAGTCACCGGACTGTATGAAAATAAAGTCTTTCCTGAGGTGGCTGAAACTTTAGCTGAACTCAAACGCCGTGGATATCGACTATTTCTTGCGACTGCTAAACCCACCGTTTATGCACGACAGATTCTTGAACACTTTGAGCTAGATCAATATTTTAAAGGCATTTATGGCAGTGAGCTAAATGGTGATCGTACCAACAAAGGTGACCTGATCGAATACCTCTTGCAGCAAGAGCAGTTAGATCCAGCTACTTGTATCATGGTTGGAGATCGTGAGCATGACATTTTTGGTGCTAGACATAATGGGATAGAAACTATTGCAGTTACTTATGGCTATGGTTCGCCAGAAGAATTTGCTCAAGCTGAGCCAAAATTTCAGATTCAACGCTTTAATGAA
>NZ_DEZM01000048.1:0-3290 GCF_002364825.1 Acinetobacter sp. UBA3132
AATACTGATACACGCATGAACTAAATAGAAATTTTCTGCTTCGTAACAGGTCAAATTCTTAATTTTGATGGTTAAAAACTGCACCTTATCACAGCTTAAAAATGTCACATTTCGTTTTAATTATTCTGTTACTCATAAGTACAATACACCTGTGCAATAAAGCTAGTGCCACCCTGTTGCCCATGTTAATATGCATAAGTTCAATCCCCTATAAAGCTTAGAGGATTTGGCCTTTTAGATATACCTTCCTAGGTTCAGAAACATCTTCCTAGGTTCCAGGAGTGCTGTTGGAGATGAATGCTCCCCTACCTCAAGCCCCAATTAACTGGGTCGCTGTATTTGCTTTGGTTGCATTGCCAATCGTAGCTGTCATTGCGATCCCGTTGTATGCGTATCACCATGATTTCAGTCTTGCTGCCTGGATCAGTATGTTTGTTTTACTTGGCGTCAGTAGCCTTGGTATTACAGCGGGTTACCATCGTCTTTGGGCACATCGTGCTTATGAAGCGACTTTACCACTAAAAATCATTCTGATGATCATGGGTACATTTGCTGTACAAAATAGTATTTTATACTGGGGCTCAGGTCACCGTACCCATCACCGCCATGTCGATGATGTCGAAAAAGATCCATACTCGATCAACAATGGTTTCTGGTATGCGCACCTAGGCTGGATGCTTCGTGATTATCCGGCAGCAGAACCGAACTACAAAAATGCACCTGACCTGCAGAATGACAAAGTCGTAATGTTCCAGCACAAGTACTATGTACCGCTGGTGATTGCTGTGCATGCTGCGATTCTGCTTCCTATTGGCTGGGCAGTAGGCGATGTCTGGGGTGTATTGTTACTCGGTGGTCTAGTTCGTCTGATCCTGAGCCATCACGTGACTTTCTTCATTAACTCATTGTGTCACATGTGGGGTTCACGTCCATATACCGATGAAAATACAGCACGTGATAACTTCTGGTTAGCAATTGCCACCTGGGGTGAGGGCTATCATAACTACCATCACATTTTCCAGTACGATTACCGTAATGGGGTGAAATGGTGGCAGTATGATCCAACAAAATGGTTAATCTGGACCTGCTCTAAACTGGGTCTGGCAAAAAACCTACGCCGTATTCCAAGCTTTAACATCAAGAAAGCTGAGCTGGCAATGAAGTTTAAATATGCCGAGCAAGATCTTGCCGTGTATGGTCATGATGTTAATGAAGACATTGCCAATGTCAAAAGCAAGATTGCCCTTGAATATGATGCTTTCACACAAACCCTGAATGACTGGGCCAAGCTGAAAGAAAAAGAAATTCAAGTGAAAAAGGCAGCAGTTGCTGAAAGAATCCATCAGATGGATGACAAGTTGAAGATGGAATTCCAGCTGGTGGAACAACGCCTGTCTCATCACCGTGAAACTTTGAATTTACTGGTTCGTAACCTGAAAAAAACGCCAGTATCTGAATAATTTAGATACTGTACAAATGCTCCGAATTCGGGGCATTTTCTATTTATAGCTGGTCAAAAATGATCAACAGTTTTCGTTATCATTCTTTGTTATAGTGAACTAAACATACGTTAAATCTGATTGCTATGCACTTTAATGCTCGTTATAACACGCTCCCTCCCCGCCTCTATCATCATCAACAACCGGTTCCATTAAAAGAACCTAAAGCAGGTCATTTCAATGAGGCTTTGGCTGATCAGCTGCAGTGGTCGGAACAGGACAAAGCTGAATGGATAGAAATTTGTAGTGGTCAGAAAACTTTCGCTGAATTTGAACCCCTCGCAATGGTATATGCCGGGCATCAGTTCGGCCAATGGGCGGGACAGCTCGGTGATGGACGCGGTCTGTTGATTGCGCAAATTCTGGATAAAAATAATCAGACTATTGATCTACATTTAAAAGGTGCCGGATCTACACCATATTCCCGCATGGGCGATGGTCGTGCTGTATTACGTTCAGTCATTCGTGAATATCTTGCAGGCCATGCCCTAAACTGTTTAGGTATTGCTTCCAGTAATGCTGTTGGTTTTACCTCCTCTGCTCAAGGGATTCAGCGTGAAAAACTTGAACCTGGCGCGATGATGTTACGGACCTCCGACTGTCATATTCGTTTTGGTCATTTTGAATGGATCAATCAGTATCAACCTGATCTTTTAAGTGAATTTGCCCAGAAATGTATGGAGTGGCATTATCCAGAATGTCTTGAAGCAGAGCAGCCGATTCTGGCGTTTGCAACAAAAGTTATTCAACGTACGGCTGTGATGATTGCGAAGTGGCAACTGGTCGGCTTTGCTCATGGCGTCATGAATACCGACAACCTGAATATCACTGGTTCTACACTGGACTTTGGTCCTTATGGATTTATGGAGCGTTTCCGCCCGAACTGGATCAATAACCATTCGGATTATCAAGGGCGTTATACCTATCAACAGCAACCAAGTATTGCTCACTGGAATTTATGGCAATGGCTGAATAATCTTGTACCACTCTGCCCTACTGACTATGACAGGGAACAATGGAAGCAGGATTTAGCAGCTTGTTTAGAGCATTACGAGCCGACTTTCCTTGAGCACTATAAACTCGGTCTAAATCAGAAAATGGGCTTGCCAGGTTTTCATAAAGACAGTTTTGATTGTGCCATGGCGTTCCTGCGTATCTTGCAATCTGAGCAATTGGACTACACGCAAAGCTTTATCCGTTTGCAGAATAAAGAGTATGACGTCATTAAGGATGATTGCTTAGACCGTCGTGCTTTTGAAAGTTTCTTGAGCCAGTATGAAACTATTCGCGAGTTTCAAGATACCACTGAGCTGGATACGCAAATGACTAAAGCTAATCCATATTATATTTTGCGTAATCATATGGCCCAGAAAGCTATCGAGCTTGCTGAAGCAGATGACTTCTCAGAAGTAGATCGCCTGTTCAAGTTACTTGGCCAGCCATTTACCAAGCAATCAGAACTCGAACAGCCTGAAGATTTAGGCCCTTTACCAAGTGATGTCCCAGAAGTCATGGTGAGTTGTTCATCTTAATTTATTCACAACTTTCCACTAAGCTGTGGATAATATTTAAATTATCCACAACTTTTCTTTAAATTATTCAAAGCTTATGACCTTGTACCCAATAGCATCTGAAAATCACACTCTCTCCATGAGGTCAGTTGTACCCAATCGTTCAGTGAGAGCAGTGATGTATACAGTTAAGCTGAAAATTGAATATGGAGAAATACTACGAGATATTTACCCTTATATCTGCACCGGTTAGCATATGAATAAAAAACATTAAATTATA
>NZ_DEZM01000040.1:0-7620 GCF_002364825.1 Acinetobacter sp. UBA3132
GATACATCCCTGTACCACAAGTGAACGGCGACATCCATTTCGCCTTCTTTATATCTAATTTACTCTAGATAAATTAACGATTAGGTGTATTATCTCTACAAATAGAATTCGTATAAGCCAATAAGAATGAAACATTTTTTAGTCTATAACTGCAATTTTTGTAATTCCCAGAATATTCGTCTAGATGTATTAAAAACTACTATCAACACATATAAGAGTTATTACAATCAAATATTTTATTGGCAAGCATTTACACAATGTAGTAATTGCAAGAAAGGGATGATTTTACATTTAGAATCAGATAAGAAAAAAATTGATGATGATATATATCTAGATCATAGAGAAAAAAAAGAGATAAGCCTTGTAGTTGATCTATGTACTCTGTCTTATACAAATATAAATGATCATGTATTTATCAAAGGATTAATTACACCTCCATTAAAACAACAGAATGTTTGTCCCATTCATGTTCCAGAAGAGATCAAAAATATTTTTGATGAAGCTACGAAATGCTTATCAATGGATTGCTTCGTAGCTAGTGGCTCTATGTTCAGATTATGCTTAGATTTAGTAACTAAAAATTTATTAGAAAAATGGTTAGAAGAAAATCAAGCCAGTGAGCAACAACCGAATAAGGACCAAAGAAATAAATTAGCTAATCGAATTGATTTTTTAATTAATCAAGACAAGATTCCAAAACGATTAAAAGAACTAGCTCATTGTATTCGTCATGATGGCAATGATTCTGCGCATGATGGAACTACGGGTGAAGACGAAGCATTAGATTGTTTAGACTTTACAGAAGCATTATTAAAAGAAGTGTATACATTTCCTGCTCAGATACAGGAAGCGGAAAAAAGAAGACTTGAACGTCGAGAAAAATCTTAAGACTCAATATCAATCTAATAACATGACCTGCGACATGGATGTCGCCCGTTCGTTAGGGGTATACGGACGTGCCCTTTAAAGAACAAGGGGGTTTTGTTACTTTTGCCCCGTCAAAAGTAAGGCAAAAAGCTATAACCCTCATCCCAACCTTCTCCCTGAGCCATATGTGACGCAAGAGAAAGAGCTTTCAAAAAATTTTAAAATTTATATCTAAGTATGATAAAAAATATCCATCCCTTTAAAACTTATAAGAACCCCATGAAAACATTTAACCCCCTATTCCTCACACTTGCTCTAAGCACTACAACCCTCCCCATTCAAGCGGCTGAAACCGCTATTCCAACGCAAAAACAAGTGGCTGGCTACTACCATCACCAAATCGGCAACACTCAAATCACCGCCCTGCTCGATGGCACAAACTACTTAAACCCTGCGCTATTTAAAGGCTTAAGTGACAGCGAAAAAACGGGCATTCTCAAAAAATACGCTGCCATCAACGACAAAGGCATACAAACCTCAGTCAATGCTTTTTTAATCAATACAGGCAACCAGCTACTAATGGTCGACAGCGGTGCTGCAAGTTGCTTTGGCACACA
The DNA here is from genome assembly GCF_002364825.1 of Acinetobacter sp. UBA3132. Lineage (NCBI taxonomy): Bacteria > Pseudomonadati > Pseudomonadota > Gammaproteobacteria > Moraxellales > Moraxellaceae > Acinetobacter > Acinetobacter sp. UBA3132. The sequence continues at coordinate 1,485 of NZ_DEZM01000040.1, forward strand.
CTTAGGTTCAATCTATAACAACCTCAAAGCATCGGGTTATCAACCAGAACAGGTCAATAGCATTTTCCTGACCCATTTACACCCTGACCATGTGTGTGGCATCTCAAATAACGGTGTAGCAAATTACCCAAATGCCACACTGCATATTTCCAAAACCGAATATGACTACTGGCTCAGTCCAAACACCATCAAGAAACTACCCAAAGAAAACCAAGAGAAATTTTTAGGCACAGTTGAGAAAATTAAAGCTGCACTTGCACCCTATGAAAAAGCCAAAAAAATTAAAGTCTTTTCAGATAAAGCTTTGAGCTTTGGAGATATTCAATTTAAGCCATCTTTCGGTCATACCCCAGGGCATTACAGCTTTAAACTGAAAACCGATGCTCAAGAAGTGGTATTTATTGGTGACATCGTGCATTCACATACCTTGCAGTTTGATGCACCAAAAACAGCGGTAGATTTTGATATAGACCCTAAGGCAGCAGTCGAAACCCGTCTTGAACATTTTGCTGAATATGCCAAAGCGGGTCAGTTGATTGCTGCACCGCATTTACCTTTCCCAGGCATTGGGCATATCTATTCAAAAGATGGTCAAAGCTATCAGTGGATACCGGTACACTTTAAAGATTAATTGAGTACTGTGATTGCAATATTCTAAGTCTGAAACCCTAAGCTTTTAGGGTTTCATTTATTTTATAAACACCTAACCAACAAGTATTAAAGATCTTAAACTCAAAAATCACGTTTAGATTGAGAATTAAAATCCGCTACTTCACTTAATTTTTTAAATTTTTTCTTAAAAATTGCTTCACATTCATTGTGCACCTTTAGCACTCATTTCTAGCATTCAATTGAGTCCGATAAATCTAAATATTTAAAAATTAGGTATAAATTTTAAATTTATCACCTCTTGTAGTGTCTTAGTTTGGTGCAAACAAGTCACATTATGCCTTATATCGAGTCTTATTAATTTCAATAAATTCTTCATCAAAATTTCCCTTGCTAGTGCCTCTTTTAGAATCATTTTGCCTCTATATACTGGGTTTCTTTTGTGATTCTACGCACTAAATTGGAACGCACCATGCAAAATATAGACTTATTATTTCTCCTTCTCGGTGCAGTTCTGGTGCTTGCCATGCATGCAGGATTTGCTTTTCTGGAACTTGGAACAGTTCGACATAAGAATCAGGTCAATGCCTTAAGTAAAATTCTAACTGACTTTGCCATCTCTGCAATCGCATACTTTTTAGTGGGTTACTATATTGCCTATGGACAGCATTTTTTCCATGATGCCAATACCTTAGCAGCTGATCATGGCTATAACCTGATGCGCTGTTTCTTCCTGCTTACCTTTGCTGCCGCCATTCCAGCGATTATCTCTGGTGGTATTGCTGAACGGGCCAAAATGCGCTCGCAGGCTTTAGCAACTTTATTTCTGGTTGCCCTGATTTATCCGTTTTTTGAAGGCATGATCTGGAATGGTAACTTTGGTTTCCAGGACTGGTTGGCTCAGGCATTTGGTGCTAGCTTTCATGATTTCGCCGGTTCAGTGGTGGTGCATGCCATGGGTGGCTGGATCGCACTGGCTGCAGTAATTCTGCTTGGTGCACGTCATGGCCGCTATAAAAATGATGGCCGGATTACAGCACATCCGCCTTCATCGATTCCATTTTTGGCTTTAGGTTCATGGATTTTAATTGTCGGCTGGTTTGGTTTTAATGTCATGAGTGCCCAGCGCCTCGATGCTATTTCTGGACTGGTCGCCATCAACTCTTTAATGGCAATGGTCGGTGGAACAATTGCAGCCAAAGTGGCAGGTAAAGATGACCCGGGCTTTCTGCATAATGGACCATTAGCCGGCTTGGTAGCGATCTGTGCAGGCTCAGATGTGGTACATCCATTGGGTGCACTTTTTATCGGGATCAGCGCAGGCGTGATTTTTGTAAAACTGTTTACGTATACCCAAAATAAACTCAAAGTGGATGATGTGCTTGGTGTCTGGCCTTTGCATGGTGTATGCGGAGCTTTTGGGGGTCTTGCTGTAGGTATCTTCGGTCAGCAATGGCTGGGAGGCATGGGCGGCGTTTCTTTAATTTCACAGCTAGTTGGTACAGTTCTCGCCATTATTGTGGCTTTGGCAGGTGGCTTCCTGGTCTATGGCCTGCTCAAAGTATGGATTGGTATTCGTCTCACCCGGGAAGAAGAATTTACAGGTGCAGACTTGTCCATTCACCGTATTTCTGCGAATTCTGAAGAAAATATTTTTTAATGCTCTCGTAAAAAAGCCCCTATTTCACAGGGGCTTTTTTATCTATAGCGGAGCTTATAGAAATAATTACTTCATACCAAAGATCAGCTTTAATCCAAGCACGGTCATGACTGCACCTGCAGCACGATCAAAGCCTGCTTTGAATTTTAAATACACACGACGAGGCTTTTCTGCAGACAAGGCAACTGCCACCAAAGAACACCATCCTGCATCAATAAAGAAACATAGGACCGGAAGCACGACATAGAAATAGGTCGGAATTTCTTTAGGCAAAAGTGCAGTAAAAATACTGGCTAATACAATGGCAATTTTGGGGTTAGATAATTGAGTGATCAAGCCTGTAGTATAAGCACGACGCAGTGACATCTGGGTATTGCTGTCTTCATCGGCATTAATCGGCTCTTTGGCATGTTTAATAATTTTAAATGCCAGCCAGAGCAAATAAATCCCACCACAGATTTTTAAAGCCAGATAAGCAGATGGCACAGCCAGTAAAAATGCCTGTAAGCCTAGAACTGCGAGTAGACCAAAAACAGCGGCACCTGTACCGGTTCCTAATGCCGTAAACAGGCCATGCTTACGCGAAATAGCAATTGAATTTTTTGCCACATAAATCGATGTCGGCCCAGGGCTCATTGCGCCTAACATTAATGCAAAGGCAATTGAGCCCAAAATCCAGAATGATTCCACAACACAACCCGGTTAAATCTTGATTGCGCTATTCTAAGCAAAATGCAGCACGAATGCTGCATTTTTATAGTGCAAAATTTTAACTTTATCTCATAAATATTCAGTTTAAGTTTACTGAAGCTCTTGGGCGATAAATTGCGGTTTAGACAAATGATAGTCGTGATCATGTACCGGCATTCCGCCTATGATCATGGTTCTGACTTCAGTTTTCGGTTTATTCATTTTGTCATTATCACAGCCAGCCAGACTGGACAGAAGTAACGCAAGCACAACATAGGATAGATGTTTCATTTGCTACCCTCCTGACAGATTCCCTTAACTTTAGATTAGCATTTTATGTCTGTTTTTTATTCAATTATTTTGTGACAAGCTGCATCATTCAAGAGTGCAGTTAGAATAGGAATAAAGTCACTTTCGGGTACGCTCAAATTGGTTATACTGTTGCCGTTCTCACTTTTAAGATTGCCATGTTTGATTCGATTGCCCAGCAATTCATAGACCAAACCCTGAATGTACACGGTATGCAACTGACCATACGTCGGTTGGATCTGGTGCATCCACGGATTTCGGGCAACAAGTTTTTTAAGCTGAAATATAATTTTCTGCAAGCGCAACAACAAGGGTTTAAAAAGTTGCTGACTTTTGGCGGTGCTTATTCAAATCATATTGCAGCGACGGCATTTGCGGCACATCAGTTTGGTTTTGAAAGTATCGGCATTATTCGTGGTGAAGAACTTAAAGAAAAACCCTTAAATCCTACCTTAAAGACCGCGCAAGACTTTGGCATGCAGTTGCATTTTGTCAGCCGTGAGGATTATCGACGTAAACAGCAACCCGATTTTTTGGCAGAATTACAGCAGCAGTTTCCAGATCATTACGTGATTCCTGAAGGGGGGACCAATACGCTTGCTATTCAAGGCTGTCAGGAAATTTTAAAACCTGAAGATCGCCAGTTTGATGTGATCTGTTCTGCAGTGGGTACAGGCGGTACAATTACAGGACTGATTGAAGCCAGTCAAAATCATCAACACGTTTTAGGTTTTTCTGCACTGAAAGGGACATTCTTAACAGAAGATGTCGCCAAACTGACCAGCAAGAAAAACTGGCAGATTATGGATGACTATTGCTGTGGTGGTTATGCCAAAACTACAGCTGAACTGATTCAGTTTGTTCAGAACTTTGAAGCTGAATACGGTATTCCTTTAGAACAGATTTATACCGGGAAAATGCTGATGGGCCTGACTGAGCTGATTGTAAAGGGTTATTTCCCTGCTGGATCAAAGCTATTGGTTATTCATACCGGAGGCCTGCAAGGCAAAATCCCTGAGCTGTATACAAATTAAACCGGATTAATCGGCTCATTATTATTTAAAGCCATCAAACCTTTGGCTAGACGGTAAATGTGCCAGATAAACACTACAAACAGAATCCCGAATCCAATCAGAATCGTGGTTAATAAGCCACCGATCAGATAACCAATTAAACTGATCCAGAAGGTTCGAATCTGCCAGTCGCTATGACTTTCCAGCCAGGTGCCGCGCATTTCATTGCGTTTCAGATAGTTCATAATAATGGCAACAATCGGCGTCAGGCCGACAAAGAAGCCCAGAATATACAGAATATAAGTAATCAGATTATATTGTTTTAATTGTTCGATATTCGCCATCAGTCTTTCTCCTGGGCTTTTTATCCTCATGTATAAAACTATAGAAGCAGCTTTTCAGTATTTCAAATCAGTTGTGATGAATGTCTGATGAATATCTGTAATTCGATTTGCTTCAGGATGAATAGAGAAAGCTGAAATAAAATTGTCTATAATGCTTTCCTTTTCTTCTCCCTTGAGTGTGTCATGTCTTCCAAGCAATACGATGTTCTAGTCATAGGTGCAGGTGCGTCAGGTTTAATGACAGCATATATGGCTGCGCAACGTGGTCGTCGTGTTGTCGTGGTTGAAAAGGCCAATAAGGTCGGTAAAAAGATCCTGATGTCTGGTGGTGGGAAATGTAACTTCACCAACTTGTACGTCGAGCCGGAAAACTTCATCTCGCATAACCCACATTTTGTTATTTCAGCCCTGACCCGTTATACCAACTGGGATTTCATTGGTATGGTATGCGAGTACGGTATTGAATATGAAGAGCGTAAGCATGGGCAGCTGTTTACGCTGAATGGCGCCAAAGAAATTCTGGCAATGCTGCTGTCTGAATGTGATAAGACCGGTCTGGTCGATATTAAAACGAGTTGTGAAGTCAAAGCAGTCAACGCGGTCGACGATCAAGGTTTGCAGGTTGCAACATCTTTGGGATATTTTGAAGTTGAATCTGTCGTGGTGGCTTCCGGTGGCCTGTCAATTCCGACCCTGGGTGGTTCTGGTATTGGCTATGAGATTGCCAAGCAATTTGGGCACTATATCTATCCGACCCGTGCCGGTCTAGTGCCATTTACCTTCTCGGATAATTTTAAAGAAGTTACGACGCGCTTAAGTGGTAATGCGGTAGAAGCAACTTTATCTAATGAGCTGAACAGCTTTACTGAAGCCCTGCTGTTTACCCATCGTGGCCTAAGTGGTCCAAGCTCGTTGCAATTGTCTAACTACTGGGATGTTGGTCAAAGCTTTAAGGTCGATTTCCTGCCAAGTGTGGATCTGTTTGACTTCTTTAAATCCAGAAAACAAAGCCAGCCAAAAGTCTTGTTACGGACCCTACTCACCGAGCACTTACCCAAAAGTGTGGTACTGGAATTACAGCATCTGATCTGGACTGAGGTTGCAGAAACCTCGATTGGCAATATCAGTGATGATAAACTGGAACAGATCGCCAAACGTTTGCACAACTTTGAAGTGAAACCATCAGGCACCGAAGGCTATCGTACTGCCGAAGTAACGCTAGGGGGTGTAGATACTACCGAAGTTTCTTCAAAAACCATGGAAAGCAAAAAACAGAAAGGTTTATTCTTTGTCGGTGAAATTCTGGATGTAACCGGACATCTGGGTGGATTTAATTTCCAATGGGCATGGTCATCAGCGCATGCCGCATCAGAATATGTTTAATTTATAAATACTCTAAAGTCAGTCTCAAGTTCACTCCAGATAGTCTGTTTTAAACAGCTTAAGATTGGCTGTATTTTCAAGACGGTCAATCGTCAGCTGCATTTTTCGGCCGGCTTCTTGCAAATAAT
>NZ_DEZM01000229.1:0-18316 GCF_002364825.1 Acinetobacter sp. UBA3132
CATTCCTGTTCAAAGTATGCGGTTGTACTTTTCCTGAAATGAATAAGCTCTGGAACATGAAAATTAATTTCTTATATTCAAAAATTTATAAAAATTAAGAATGAAAATAAGGCTTTCATAATAAATATATATATTATAAGGTTGTAATATTAAAGTTGAGTATAATGCTTGGATTTTGATCTAAGCTCAGCCTCAATATTTCTTCACTTCGGTCAATTCGAGAGAATGTTTTGCTGAAACGTAGTGGGTTACTGTTGGCATGTGCAACGCTGCTATTACAGTTTGCTGTATATTTACAGCCGCTATTACCGGAGCAATACCATATTGCCCCGGTCTGTCTCTCTATTACACATAATCTTCTCTCACCGAAGCAGCATCAGCATGTACACGCAAGCTATCATGCGTTGATTGACCATCTAGGGGCCGAATCTGGCCATCATCATGACCATAATGAACATAACCATCAATGCCAGTACTGTACCGTATATGGTGACATTGTGCTGCCGTTTAATTTTGGTATTGATGAGGTCATTGATTGGATTCAGGTCAAGCTGACTTTCTATAAATCGGCTTACCGACATGTCTATTTTTCCCTGCAACGGCTGTATTTACTACCGCAAGGCAGGGCACCTCCTGTCACGCTTTAATACGCCAAGTCCGGTAAGGCACGACCTTGCCGCTATCTAAAACGTTTTAAAGAGTGAAATAACATGAACATCACAAATTTCGCATGGCTGACCCATGGCGGAGCAAAGCCACTCAGCCTGGAAAAAGGGCAGGATGCAGATATTAAAGTCCTACAGATTTGCAACATTATGAAAATCGTATACGGCCTAAACTACAAAATAATGAAGCCATTTCAGCTGTTTAAGCTGAATTTCTCTCACCAACAATTTCTACAATAAGGTGATGACATGGATTTAGGTTTAACTGCGCTGGAACTGGCACGTATCCAATTTGCCTTTACTGTCTCCTTTCATATTATTTTCCCTGCGATTTCCATCGGTTTGGCCAGCTTTCTGGCCGTTCTGGAATGGCGCTGGCTCAAAACCCAAGATCCAGTTTACCGGGATCTGTTTAAATTCTGGATCAAAATTTTTGCATTAGCCTTCGGTATGGGGGTGGTCTCTGGTGTGGTCATGAGTTATCAGTTCGGCACCAACTGGAGTGAATTTTCCAGAGTGGCTGGAAGTGTCACTGGACCACTGCTGGCTTATGAAGTCTTGACAGCTTTTTTCCTGGAAGCCGGTTTCCTCGGTATCATGCTCTTTGGCTGGGATCGGGTCGGTCCGAAAACCCATTTTTTTGCTACGGTAATGGTTGCCCTGGGTACCTGTATTTCCATGTTCTGGATCCTGTCCTCTAATAGCTGGATGCAGACCCCGCAGGGTTTTATTATTGAAAATGGCATCATCATGCCACAGGACTGGTTTGCTATCGTGTTTAACCCGTCTTTTCCGTATCGTCTATTGCATATGGGGATTGCTGCCTTTCTGGTTTCGGCACTGCTGGTAGCGGCTACAGCTGCTTGGCATCTACTTAAAGGGCGCCGCGATGCATTGGTCAAAAAGTCTTTTTCCATGGCGATGTGGATGATTCTGGTGCTGGCACCCCTACAGGTAATTGTGGGAGATTTTCATGGTTTAAATACCCGTGAATATCAGCCAGCCAAGATTGCTGCGATTGAAGGACACTGGGAAACTAACCGTGGTGAAGGCATGCCGCTTTATCTGTTTGGTATTCCGGATATGGAAGCCGAAGAAACCAAATATGCTATCGGCATACCAAACTTGGGCAGCCTGATTCTGACCCATAGTATGGACGGTGAAGTGCAGGGTCTAAAAGATTTTGCGCCTGAAGACCGCCCAAACTCGCTGGTGGTGTTCTGGAGCTTCCGCATCATGGTCGGTCTAGGGATGCTGATGCTTTTGATGGCGCTGGCAGGTCTGATCCTGCGTAAAACGGGTCGTTTCTATGAAGCCCGCTGGTTGCACCGGTTCGCCTTTTTCATGGGGCCTTCCGGATTTATTGCTTTATTGGCAGGCTGGTTTACTACGGAAGTGGGCCGTCAGCCATGGGTGGTCTATGGGGTCATGCGCACTCGTGATGCACTCTCACCTGTATCAGCTGAACAGGTCGGACTTACTCTGATTATCTTTGTAGTGGTCTATTGTGTCGTATTTGGTGTCGGCATCTATTACATGCTGAAAATGATGCATAAGGGACCAGAATTTATCCATGCCCATCCGCATACTGAGGGTGAAGTCATCCGTGCGTCTAAACGTCCAATGAGTACCTTTGAGCAAAATGAAGAGGATGACCGTGCTCAACGTGATCAGGAGAATAACAAATGATTGACCTGTCATTGATCTGGATTGCGATCATCGCGCTCGGTGTACTGATGTATGTGGTACTGGATGGCTTTGACCTAGGTATAGGCATTCTGTTTCCCTTCTTTAAGGATCAGCATGAACGCGATGTGATGATGAATACCGTGGCACCGGTTTGGGATGGCAATGAAACTTGGATGGTACTCGGTGGAGCAGGTCTGTTTGCAGCCTTTCCACTGGTCTATTCAACCGTGCTGTCCGCGCTATATATGCCGATTATCCTGATGGTCATCTCACTGATTTTCCGAGGAGTTGCCTTTGAATTTCGCTTTAAGGCACATCGTGGCAGGCATTGGTGGGATATCGCTTTTATTGGTGGTTCGCTTCTGACCTCTTTCTTGCAAGGCGTAATTCTTGGCGCTTACATTCAGGGCATTAAAACCACGAATGGCATTTATAGCGGTGGTGGACTGGACTGGTTGACTCCATTTTCGCTGTTTACCGGAGTAGGTGTGGTAATCCTGTATGCAACCCTAGGTTGTGGCTGGCTGATCTTTAAAACCGACCACGAGTTACAGGACAAAATGTTCCAGTTGATGCCAAAACTTATCATTGTGTTATTACTGGTCTTTGGAGCAGTTAGTCTGTATACGCCACTGGCACATCAACAGATTGCCGAGCGCTGGTTTAGTCAACCACAGATTTTCTATTTTAGTCCGGTGCCGATACTGGTTGTATTATTTACCTTTATGGCGCTGCGTGCCTGTAAACGCCGTCAGGAATTTGCACCATTCATCTATACCTTGGCGCTGGTGATCCTGGCTTATACCGGTTTTCTCATTAGCCTTTGGCCTTATATCATTCCGCCAAGTGTTACTCTTTGGGAAGCCGCCGCACCGCAAAGCAGTCAGCTGTTTTCCTTGATTGGTGCATTGATCCTCATCCCAATTATCCTGTTTTATACCGGTCTGTCTTATTGGGTGTTCCGGGATAAGGTACGGGTAGGTGATGATGGCTATCATTAGGCTAGTGGAGGAAACAGGATGAAACTGAATCGGGCAGGTTGGTTTATTGTGTTATGGCTTGCAGGCTTTGTCACAATGGCTCTCATTGCAGGCTTTTTCCGCTTCCTGCTAAAGCTGGCATATTGATTGTGTAGTAAGTCTCAAGATTCTACATTTTTCTTAAGACAATAAAAAACCTCCCGATGTGATGGGAGGTTTTTTATCTGTTTTCAGCTTTAGGATTAAAATAATAATACTGTCAGGCAGGTGTTGATCTGTATTCAGGAGAAGAAGTAAAACATACAACAACCCAGACCAAACTTTGAATTAGCAGAATTACAATTCTCTCCAGATTGTATTTTCATCTTTTAGTGCAACAGTAAAGTTAAACTGGTTGTCTGTAGTGACCAATAGACTGGTTGGTGTTTGCATAACTACTTTCAGCACTGTACCTTCTTCATAAATAATTGGCGTGCAGTTTTCTTTTTCCAAGGTGATTGGCTTCAGTAGTTCAATTACAGAGCTTTCCATGAGTTAACTTCCCGCGGTTATTATGTTTACTATTCATTCAAGGATAGCATAATTTTTCTTTGTTATTTAATAGTTTTTGCAAAATGAGAAATTGGAATGATCCCTTTCAATAGTGCATATCGCTGTAGTGTAGGATGAGAAATAACCATATATCGTATCTGTTCTGTACAGGCTTGTTAACTGATGTTAAAACCAACAAAGGATGGATCACAGGATTCGTCACATAAGTATTTAGTTCACTACATACATAATGATTCATGCTTATAAATAGATTGATAAAAATAAGCAGTTTTCAGGCAGATATTTTTTTGATCAGGTTGAAAAACCTGTTATGAACTGTTTTACACTGCTGCAGATTTCATCATGATTGATTGACCTGAGGTCTACTAAAAATAAGGAGCATGCAAAGGACATGTTTAAGTCTTTCTTTCCAAAACCCGTCTGGTTTTTTCTCAGCGTGGTGGTGTGGTTCTTTATCAACCTCGCGATCTGGCATAGTGGAGGTTCAAGCTGGGGCAGTTATGTGGGTTTTAGCGAAGGCTACCATGAAGCGACGATGGCGATTGATATCAGCCGTTTCTGGTCACAGAAATTCCTGTGGTTCTATCTCTGGTTCCTGACTGCAACTGCGCTTTTTGCAGGATTCTGGTATGTGGTAGCGCGTCATCCCTGGCAGCGCTGGTCGGTGTGGGGTTCGGCCTTTATCCTGTTCAATATCTGGTTTGGGGTTCAGGTTAATGTTGTGCTGAATGAATGGTACAGTCCGTTCTATGATCAGATCCAGAAGATGCTGACCAGTGGTGGTGGGGACGTAACTTTACTCTATCAGGGCGCATTGGTCTTTATCTATATCGCGATGATCTATGTCACCCTGGCAGTATTTAACATGTTCTTTGTCAGTCATTATGTGTTCCGCTGGCGGACAGCAATGAATGATTATTATACGGCTTACTGGGAAAAGCTGCGGCATATTGAGGGGGCTTCACAGCGTATTCAGGAAGATACCATGCGCTTTGCTCGCAGTACTGAAGAACTTGGCGTTTCCTTTATTGAATCCTTTATGTTGCTGATGGCTTTTTTGCCAGTTCTGTACAAGCTTTCAAGTCACGTCAAGACCTTACCCATTGTGGGTGAGATTAGTCACGCGCTAGTTTGGGCATCCTTGGGCTGGGCGGTCTTTGGTACAGTGGTATTAATGGTCGTTGGTATGAAACTGCCAGGACTAGAATTTAATAACCAGAAAGTCGAAGCGGCTTACCGTAAAGAACTGGTGTATGGGGAAGATCATGCCGAACGAGCCCAGCCACTGACACTAAAAGAGCTGTTTAGCCGGGTGCGCTGGAATTATTTCCGCCTGTATTTCCACTATGCCTATTTCAATATGGTACGGATCTGGTATTTGCAGCTCGACAATATCTATGGCCTGTTTGTGCTATTTCCGAGTATTGCAGCGGGAGCAATTACTTTGGGTCTGATGATGCAGATCCTGAATGTGTTTAATAAGGTCCGTGAATCGTTCCAGTACCTGATTTTGTCATGGCCAAAGATTATCGAGTTAATGTCGATCTACAAGCGTCTGAAAGCGTTTGAATCTCATATTCATTAAAAAAATAGTGGTTGGTATTTTAAAAAGACCGGCCTTATGGCGGGTCTTTTTTATATCAGCTCAGGATTGGTCGGAGTATCCGATGAACGGTCAATTATAGGCAAAATATTTGTAAAACCTCCCAATTTGGGGATATTCAGTGAATATTCGCTTGACTAGAATCCTAAGGGCCAAACGTGTTTGGTACTTAATTTTCAACCCCTCTGACGTATAAAAATAATAAATGTACGTTGATGAAAATTAAGTATTTTAATGCTCATAAACTGAATGCGGATGGTGGAGAGTGGTTTGCTATACAAGTATAAAAGCTCGATCCAGCCTGCCAGATGAGTGACCAAAGAAGTACGTACTTCCTTCTTTGGTCTTTTTTCTTGAGCAGGTTTTATCTCAAAAATAATACTGCACCACATGAAAGTTAATGCAAATAATTTCAAAAATAACCATTAAAATGTCTCATAGTTATCATTTTTGATATTTTTAAATTTGAAAATAATTCTATTAATCAGATGCTTGTATTTGTTGTTTGCACAGTTTTGCATTATTTTATGTGAATGCTTTGGGTTGAGATATCTACGGTGAAACTGAAAGTATTTTTATTGATAACAATAACAATGAGCTTGGCAGCATGTAATAGCATGCAAGGCGCAAAGAAAAATATATTACATCCGTTTCACAGTCCCCAGGAACTGATTGTGAAACGGGGCATTAATCAGCCAGATGGCAAGGCGAAAGACTATGTCTATCTATGGGATCAACAACAGCGCCATAATACCACTCAGGCCATGTATCCACGTTCCGTCATGACGCAATATTGCCATGAACAGGGGGGTAAGTTATCCCTGCTATATAAGAGCAAATTTGGTCTGGTGAATGATCCTGCCCAGCGTACACGTCTCGCTGCAAATCGAGGTGTTGTACAGGGAATAGGTGCCTATAAATGTACGATGGGTGATCTTGCGGAAAGCTGGATTGTGTCGATTGAACCTGTTGCGGAACGTCAGGCAGAAAATAATAGCAAGACCCGTAACGTGCGGTTGCTGACCCGACTGATGAAAACAGCTGAAGCACATAATTTTTATCAGGCAACTGCGAGCACTGCAAAGACAGCCAAGAAACATGTCAATGTGGTGAAGGCAACGGCTACTACCAAAACGTCTGTAGCAGCAAAACCAACGGCAGAACAGAAAGACCATGATCGTAAAGAGCTTGAGCGCAAAGAACTGGCCAAAGCCGAAGTCGAGAAAAAAGAGCCTAAGCCGGTGACAGTTGCCGCTCCACGTGCGAGTGTGAACGAAACCCCACAACAGCAGCAAATGAAGTTGTATGTGACTGCCCGGCGTGACATTAATAATGGTAGAAATTTGAATAATGCCTGTAATAATGCCCAGCGTGCTTATAACTATGGCAAGCAGCAAGGCACAGAAGGAACGCGGGTTTATACTGAATCCGGTATGTTGGTGGCGCGTTGTCTGACCAGTATTTCGACGTATAGCAGCCGGTTTCCAAATGCCAAAGGACAGGCTCAACGCGTCCTGAACGGACTGGCATCGCAATATAATCATGCGGGTGCCAAGAATATGTTGAAACAGCTCAATTAAAAGAATCTGACTTTAATCGATAAGAATGCCACGCTTTAGAAACGTGGCATTTTTATTTTGAAACTGGGTGAATGCCTAGCGTAATCAACGCGTCAAGTACTTGGCTAAACATCAGATTGATTTTGCAATGCAATAACAGATGAACTGTTATGCTTTGTGGTACAAAGGGCAAACTGTTCATCGGAGTTTGCTTATGTCTCGCCATGTTTCCCCTGTAAGCCACAGATTTTCCCAAATCGTTCGTTCTGCGCTGATGGCAACTGCCTTGTTGGGAGTAGTGCAAATAGCAAATGCAGGCCCAACGGTCGATCAACTCAGTAATTGTCTGGAGAGGTCTACTACAACTGCCGATAAAACCACGGTGATGCAATGGACCTTTGTAGCTTTGTCTGCACATCCGGACTTAAAAGCCTATAGCAATGTATCAGCCCAGCAGAAGGAAAGTCTGGATAAAAATCTGGCTTCAGTATTACAGCGTATTTTAGTTGAGCAATGTTCGGCACAGACCAAAGCGGTAATTCAGGCAGAAGGTCTGGAGGCTGTGGGGAATAGTTTTCAGGGACTCGGACGTAGTACGGGTGAGGAAATTTTAAAGAATCCTGAAATCAACAATCAGCTTAAAGGTATATTGCGTTATGTAGATCTGAATAAGCTGGTAACCACGTTTTTAACGCCAGATATTTGGAATAAGTTGGGTTCGATCAGAAGCAAATAATATGAAATAAAAAAATCCTCCGATACTGGAGGATTTTTTATGAGGTACTAAATATAAGTATTTATTTCCATGCTTCTGGGAAGCTGAATAAATTCAATTCAAAAGCAAGCGGGAAAATAAAATAGACTGAAGCTACGATTAAAAGGGTAGCGAGAATGGTGACTAATGTCCCTTGCATAAGCATATCCCGAATGCTCACTTTACCTGTGGCAAAGATAACGGCTTGAGATGGTGTGCCAATGGGTAACATAAAGGCAAAGCCAGCACCCAGTGCAGCAGCTGTCATTAAAGGTAAGGGATGTACATCTAGGGCTAGAGCCAAAGTAGCGGCAATCGGCACAAAAATTGTCGTTACAGCAGTATTTGGCGAGACTTGAGTAATACTAATCGTTAATGCTGTTGTTAATAATAATGCAATTAAATATGGCATATTTTTTAATAGCAGTAACTGCTGACCAATCCATTGTGAAAGATCTGTATTGCTAAAACCGGCAGCCAAGGCAAGGCCACCCCCGACCAGTAATAAAACATCCCAAGGCATTTCATTAAGCGAATCTGCATTTAAAAGGCGTTTCCCATCCGTTGCAGGTATTGCATAAAGTGCCATAGCAGCTGTAATAGCAATCATGGTATCGGAAATGCCTGGAATAATATCTTTCCAGATAAATGTACGAGTGAGCCACATAAATGCAGTTACTGCAAATACGATTGCGACCGCTTTTTCTTCATAGGACATTTTGCCTAAGCGGGTTTTTTCTGACTGAATAAATGCTTTACCTTCAGTAATTTTCTTTGCTTTCATTGGATAGGCAATTTTGGTCAACCAGAAGGTCGTGAATATGGCTAGAATTAAGCAAAGGGGAAAAGCAAAAATGAACCATTGTGCAAATCCAATTTCATAGCCATAAATTTCTTTGACCAATCCTGCCAGAATCAAGTTGGGTGGGGTACCAATCAGGGTTGCACTGCCACCGATAATGCCACCAAATCCAATTGCAAAAACAATCGCTTTAGTAAATTTGACCTCATCATCCGGATCGTGACTTGCTTCTTGTTTAAGTAAAGAAATGATTTTATAGACAATTGCCATTCCGATCGGTAATAGCATCATGACCGTTGCTACGTTTGAAATCCACATGGACAAAAACGCTGTTGCAAACATGAATCCATATATCAGACCATTTACGGTGGACCCGGAAAAACTAATAATGCCTAATGAAATGCGTTCGTGTAGATTCCATTTTTCAATTGCAATCGCGATTGCAAAGCCACCTAAGAATAAGAAAATATTCGGATCAGTATAACTGGATGTGACTTTGGCGATGGTCAAAGTCCCCATCATTGGCATCACGACAATAGGCAGCAAAGAGGTAATGCCTAAAGGTAAAACTTCTAAAATCCACCAGATGGACAACCATGCGGTGAGTGCTAAAACACCTTGACCTTCTGAAGATAAGCCTTCAAAGCTCATGCCAAAGTATAGCCATGCAAATACCAATGGACCGAGGAATAATCCGAGCCATTGGGTTTTATTGTAAGAACCTTTGAATCCCTTCTGTTGTTTAGTATTAGACTGAATGTTGTCAGATGAATCTGAGTTCGCTTGAATCTGTTGAGACAAAATAAAGTGAGGGTTTAAACGTTTGAATAGGTCCTTAGTTTTATGATGTCTAGACCAGACTGTATTCCAAAGTTGGTTGATCATTGATTTTTCTCCTTGTATCTGGATTCTGAGTGACAGATAGGTGAATAATCAAAGATCAAAGGGGTATACCTTTATGATGTGAAAGGTATAAAGAAGATTTCACCTCTCCCTTGCGCAGCAGCGCTGCTCATCACTTGCGTTTGTTTTTAAAGACCTCTCCCTAACCCTCTCCTAAAAGGAGAGGGAACTTTTAATACTGAATTTATGGTGTAATTGAATTAGTAATGATTTCTCCCTCTTCCTAAGGGAGAGGGCTGGGGTGAGGGAATCCGAATCTATGAGTAAAAAATATTTTTGTGACTATGTAATTTTTTGATGTTTAATACTATCCATTATTTTCAAAGATAAATTTTTCATGGATAGAAAGCTTTTAATTTTTGGTAATGGTTTAGGAATGGCAATTGATGCAAATCATTACTCGTTAACAAATGCATTAAATACCGTTTGGAGTGATAATACATTATGGAATGACACAGTACATCGTGATCTTATCCAAAATTGTATTCCTTCGGGTCAGTGTCCAGTGTCTGAGCAAGAATTAGATAAATTATATCTAGTGTCGACATCTTGTGATTATCTAAATGATTATCCTAATACTGTAAATGGTGATCATTGGCTTTCAAATTATGGACAGGAATTTACAGAGGCGACTCAGGAATATATTCATACAGTAGCATCACATTTATTTGATTCTGCCAACACATTGCCAGTAGCATTTAAGACAGCTCTGATTGATTTTATTAGCACTACAAAATCCCATGTAGCTACTCTTAATTACGATAAATTAATTTATCAGGAATTTATTCAGGCAGGTATTTGTAGGGGCTTCAATGGGGATTTAGTTGATGGTTTTACGGATGGAAGTGGTTTTGATAGTTCCAATTTAGTTCGCTTGTATGGTCGTCGTTTTGGATATTATATGCACTTACATGGTTGTCCATTATTTGAAGATATTGGTAATGTAACTCGAAAACGTAGTATCCATCAAATTTCTTCAATTAATACATTCCCGAGTAAACATATTGTGTTAACTCATATTCCTCATAAACCAAGTGTTATTGCAGCTTCTGAAGTCTTAGCAACATATTGGAGATATTTAATTTTTTCTATTCATGAGGCTGAAGAAATTATTTTATTTGGATATTCAGGTTTAGATACACATTTGAATCAGCTTCTTAAGTTACATGCTAGTACTAAAACTAAACGAGTTATCGAATGGGATGGTGATGGACAAACACCACAACAGCGTCAGCAATTTTGGGATGGTGAGCTTGGTGCTAATGTCACGTTACAGAGAATGCCTGATATTACTCAATTTACATCATGGTAATAAAAAACTCGCTCTAAAGCGGGTTTTCTTTTAAAGAAAGATTAGATCAACCCATCAATTTTTCATCAATTCATTTGCCTGTGCAGGGTTGGCTTTATGAGGCTAAATCTATAGACGATTCAGTTACCAGTTCTGTTTTGTATTGTTCATTGTCAATAACAGCATTTATTGCTTTTAAAAACTTATCAGCTTCTTCTAAATTTAGAGTTTTGTCTAAAAGTTGAATAATTAAAATTATTGTAAATAGTGCACCGAAGTTCCTTACAATAATATGTAAGCTAGCTCCAACGTCTGTGCCATATAAAACATAAATATAAAGAATTAAAGGAACAATTAAAAAGTAGTATAGATTTCTACGTCGTAATAATTTTTTAACCTTTGGTTTGAATTTTAAATTCACCTCATCAACATCGATATGCTTATGACCAAAGTGAAAAGTATCAATGATTTCCTGGAAGTCAGCTTTTCCATTTTCATGTAGTTCAATAAAGTAATTGGCTAAATTTGCATTGATATATGTCGAACGGGTAAGTGTATGTGCAGCTTTATCTCGAACTAAAAGAGAAATGCTTGAATCTTTGTTCTGATAGTAGTTTTCAAAATATTCTTTATAAAAATCTAGTTCATCCCGAAATTTCTTACGCTTTTGCTCACCAATTGCATGCAAAGTTTTCGGTATAGAAAAAATTGCGACAATTATCGCAATAATAGAGGCGATAGGGGTGATAAATTCCATTCTTATTATTCAAGTAATTCTGATTTTCTTAGTATATAAAAAAAACCCGCTCTAAAGCGGGTTTTTTGAAAAAAACAATTAGTCTTAACCAATTAACTGCTTCATCAATTCATTCACTTGAGCAGGGTTGGCTTTACCTTTCGCTGCTTTCATCACTTGACCAACAAGACCGTTAAAGGCTTTCTCTTTACCAGATTTATACTCTTCAACCATCTTCTCGTTGGCAGCAAGCACCTCCTTAATAATCGCTTCAATTGCGCCTGTATCAGTTTCCTGTTTTAAGCCTTTTTCCGTAATAATTTCGTCCGCAGATTTGCCTTCGTCCCACATAAAGCCGAATACTTGTTTCGCAATCTTACCGTTAATCGTATTATCCACAATACGTGCGATCATACCGCCAAGTTTTTCAGCAGATACAGGCGATTCAGCTAAGTCTAAGCCTGCTTTGTTTAAAGCACCTGAGAACTCACCCATTACCCAGTTTGCTGCAATCTTACCTTGCGCAGCGCCGCCAGCAGCAGCGACTACTTCTTCGTAAAATTCTGACATTTCACGAGTCAGGGTCAGTACGTGAGCATCGTATTCAGTTACACCGAAGTCAGCGACGAAACGCGCACGACGTGCAGCAGGAAGCTCAGGCATTTGAGCTTTGATTGCTTCGATTTGCGCATCTGGAATCACCACAGGCAACAAATCTGGATCAGGGAAGTAGCGATAATCGTTCGCTTCTTCTTTAGAACGCATTGAACGGGTTTCCATCTTCACAGGATCGAACAGACGCGTTTCCTGATCAATGGTGCCGTCCCATTCCAGAATTTCCATTTGACGTTCAATCTCAACATTGATCGCTTGCTCAATGAAACGGAATGAGTTCAGGTTTTTCAACTCACAACGTGTACCGAATGGTTGACCCGGACGGCGTAAAGACACGTTACAGTCCGCACGGAACGAACCTTCTGCCATGTTACCGTCAGAAATACCTAACCAGCGTACCAGTGTGTGAATCGCTTTAATGTAGGCAACTGCTTCTTCAACCGAACGCATATCCGGTTCAGATACGATTTCAAGAAGCGGCGTACCGGCACGGTTTAAATCGATACCCGACATGCCTTCAAACTGGTCATGAATCGATTTACCTGCATCTTCCTCAAGGTGTGCACGCGTCACACCAATACGTTTGGTTGTGCCATCTTCAAGCTGGATGTCGATATGACCCAAACCCACAATCGGGTTATCCATTTGGCTGATTTGGTAGCCTTTTGGAGAGTCTGGATAGAAGTAGTTTTTACGGGCAAATACAGAAGCCTGGTCGATGTACGCATCAATACCCAAACCAAAGCGAATCGCAAGATCAACCACTTCTTTGTTCAATACTGGCAATACGCCCGGCATCGCCAAATCTACAAGGCTGGCCTGAGTGTTAGGATCATTACCAAATTCAGTCGATGAACCTGAGAAGATTTTAGATTTGGTCGCAAGCTGAGTGTGAATCTCGATACCAATAACGACTTCCCAACCATCAATCAGGTTTGATTTAGGTTTAGCGTTGTTCTTCGCCATTATGCATTCTCCTCAGCAATTGCAGCGCGTTTTGTATGCCAATCTGTTGCCTGTTGATACTGGTGTACCACAGACAACAGTTGAGATTCTGACCAGTAGTTGCCAATTAGCTGTAAGCCAACAGGCAGATTATCATTGTCAAAACCAACAGGTGCATTAATCGCAGGAAGACCTGCAAGGTTCACTGCAAGCGTATAAATATCGCCCAAATACATTTCAACTGGAGTCAAATCCGCACCGATTTTATAGGCAGTCGTTGGCGCAGAAGGAGCGGCAATCACATCAACTGATTCGAATGCTTTCAAGAAGTCTTGTTGAATTAAACGACGTACTTTCTGTGCTTTTACATAATATGCATCGTAATAACCAGCAGACAGGGCATAGGTACCAATCAGGATACGACGCTGAACTTCAGCACCGAAACCTTCTGAACGAGAACGTTTATACAGGTCGAGAAGATCTTTAGGCTCTTCACAACGGTAGCCATAACGCACACCGTCATAACGAGACAAGTTAGAAGATGCTTCAGCAGGTGCGATCAGGTAATACGTTGGAACATAGGCTTCCGTCATGTTGAGATCAATCTCAACCAGCGTTGCGCCCACTTCTTCCAGTTTTTTTAAGGATTCTTCAACGCGTGCTTTTACATCAGCGGCAAGACCCTCAACATTGAAGTACTGTTTTGGAATACCAATACGTAGGCCTTTCACAGATGTGCCGTTCAGGTTTGCTACATAATCATCCACTTCTTTTTCCATTGAAGTAGAGTCTTTAGCATCGTGGCCTGCCATCACATTCATCAGGTAAGCACAGTCTTCCGCAGAACGTGCCATTGGACCACCTTGGTCCAGTGATGAAGCATAGGCAATCATACCGAAACGCGATACACGGCCATAAGTCGGTTTCAGACCAGTCAGACCACAGAAAGAGGCTGGCTGACGGATCGAACCACCAGTATCAGTACCGGTTGCAAATGGTGCCAGATCAGCCGCTACAACCGCAGCAGAACCGCCTGAAGAACCGCCCGGAACATGATCCAGTGCCCAAGGGTTTTTGGTTGCGCCAAAGTAAGAGGACTCGGAAGTTGAACCCATGGCGAATTCGTCCATGTTCACTTTACCAAGCGTCACCAGGCCCGCAGCTTTACCTTTCGCTACAACGGTCGCGTCGTAAGGAGAGATAAAATTGTCCAGCATTTTAGAACCAGCAGTTGTTTTAATGCCTTGGGTACAGAAAATATCTTTATGTGCAATTGGTACACCAGTCAGCACATTTGCGCTACCAGCACGACGCAGTGCGTCAGCAGCATCGGCTTGTGCCAGTGCTTGCTCAGCGGTCACAGTCACGTATGACTTCACTTGAGCATCCACTTTTTCGATGCGTTTTAAGTAATGTTCAGTCAATTCGCGTGATGAAAATTTAGCATTGGCCAAACCTTCGGTAAGTTCACGAATTGATAGGCGGTGTAAATCTGTCATGAGAAATAATTCTTTACGTTTAATTTAATAAAAAGATTGAACTGGATATTAATTACTCAATCACGCGTGGGACGAGATACAAACCGTCCTGTACAGCTGGCGCAACTGCCTGATATTCATCACGGTGATTACTTTCACTCACTACATCTTCACGTAATGGCTGAGGATGGTCGAAAGGGCTTTTTAATGGTTCAACACCGTCAGTATTGATACCTTTCAGCGTTTCCATCATGCCTAAAATTTTATTTAAACTTTGAGCATATTCAGCAGATTGCGTATCATTCAGAGATAATCGTGCAAGGTTCGCAATAGCTGAAACTGTTTCTGCATTTAAATCTGCAGAATGCTGTGCATCCGATGTAGACATAACATTACCTAATCAGTATTAAAAAAAAATCAAATTATCATGCGTTATGATAAGCGATTGACTTGTCCAAAGCATCACATTTAGTTAAAGTTGCCACCTTGCGTCCATATAAAGTTTAATTGAGAACGTCCCCGTGATTCTAAAACGACTAATAGGCTTGTTTTCGCCAGATCTAGCCATTGATTTAGGTACTGCAAATACACTTATTTATGCGCCAGGACGAGGCATTATATTAAATGAACCGACGGTTGTAGCAATCCGTCATAGTGGTTCACAGAAAATTGTTGCTGCCGTAGGTCTTGACGCGAAACAAATGCTTGGTCGTACCCCGGCAAATATTTCAGCAATCCGTCCGATGAAAGATGGCGTGATTGCAGACTTTGAAGTCACTGAAACCATGTTAAATCAGTTCATCGGCAAGGTTCACGAAAAACGTTTATTTCCGCCTGCACCACGTGTTGTGGTATGTGTCCCATGTAAATCTACTCTGGTTGAACGTCGTGCGATCCGTGAAGCCGTGTATAACGCTGGCGCGCGTGAAGTACGTTTGATTGAAGAACCGATGGCAGCTGCAATTGGCGCTGGCATGCCGGTAGAGCAGGCATGTGGTTCAATGGTTGTGGACGTGGGCGGTGGTACAACAGAAATCGCGATCATCTCGCTGCAGGGCTGTGTCTATGCAGACTCATTGCGTATTGGCGGTGATGTATTTGATGAACAGATCATTAACTACGTGCGTAAAGCACATGGTTGCGTGATCGGTGAAACGACTGCCGAAATTATTAAAAAAGAAGTCGGTATGGCGCTTCCGGATGAAGGTGCAAAACCACTGGAAATTGAAGTTCGTGGTCGTAATCTGGCTGAAGGTGTGCCGCGCGCAATTACGGTGACTTCTGATGAAGTGACTCAGGCAATTTCTGACCCATTGCAATATATCGTGTCTGCTGTGAAATCTGCACTGGAGCAAACCCCTCCTGAACTGTCTTCAGACATTGCTGAGCGCGGGATCGTATTGACGGGTGGTGGTGCATTACTACGTAACCTGGACAAGCTTCTTGCTAAAGAAACTGGTCTTCCTGTCGTGGTTGCAGAAGATCCGCTGTCATGTGTAACACGTGGTGGCGGTAAGGTTCTCGAATTCTTCGATAACCCAAATCATGACATGTTATTCGTAGGCTAAGAACAGGACACGGCGGGTGCAAACACATCTGTTTTCTCGACAACCGCCATCTTTTCGCTCATTCATCATTGCGTTGGTGACCTGTCTGGTGGTGCTTTTCTTTGATTGGCGCATGCCTCATCTGGTTCAACCTGCAAGGGATGTACTGAATGCGGCATATAATCCGATATATGCCGTGGCCAGCTATCCTGTATTGTCGCGAGAATGGCTGAATCAACAAACCAAGTCTGA
The DNA here is from genome assembly GCF_002364825.1 of Acinetobacter sp. UBA3132. Lineage (NCBI taxonomy): Bacteria > Pseudomonadati > Pseudomonadota > Gammaproteobacteria > Moraxellales > Moraxellaceae > Acinetobacter > Acinetobacter sp. UBA3132. The sequence continues at coordinate 16,372 of NZ_DEZM01000229.1, forward strand.
AGCACAACTGCGTCGTGAAAATACTGCGATGCAGGCTGAGCTATTACAGGCGCAGGTACGCTTACAGAAAATTTCTGAACTGTCTGCTGAAAATACCCGTCTACGCGGGTTGCTGGACACGCCTTTAATTATTGATGGACGTATGGAAATTGCAGAAGTGATTGGTACTGATGCCGATCCGCTGCGTCATATCATCGTGATTAACCGGGGTTCTAACAGCCACCTACGGATAGGACAGACTGTGCTGGATGACAAGGGGATCATGGGACAGATCATTAGTGTCTATCCGCATAGTAGCCGTGTCATGCTGCTCTCAGATAAAGAACATTCACTTTCAGTACGTCTGGAACACACTGGCATGCGTGCCATCGTCTCGGGGACGGGTGATCTTGGGCGTCTGAAAATGGAATATGTACCGACCAGTGCCAACATCAAAGTCGGTGAAAAAGTTTATAGCTCAGGCTTGGGACAGCATTTCCCCGCAGGTTATCTGGTTGGCACCGTCTCTAAAGTACAACGTCATAATTCAGGTGAATTTGCCCAGATTGATGTGATTCCGGCAGCACAGCTGGCTGGTGGTCATCATGTGGTGGTACTGTTCTCTGATTCATTAGCGATGGAGCAGCCACATGTCGATCGCTAAAATGCAGTCCAGAACCCATCGGGATCCATTATTCCCGATTATTATTTCAGTAATTTTGGCCTCGGTTCTGGTGGTCTATCCTTTATCTTATTCGCTCTCTGGCTGGCGTCCGCAGTTTATGCTGATGGTGATGCTGTTCTGGGTGCTCTGCCAGCCGACCTGGTGTGGGATCTGGTTCGCGTTTAGTACCGGGATTTTGCTGGATCTGCTATTGGATGCACCTTTAGGTCTGAATGCGCTGAGTTTCATTATTATTGCCTTTATGGCGCGCTTCCTGACCCGTGAGCGCCGCATCCTGACTTTTAGCAATCTCTGGATTATTGCTACATTGGCACTCGTTGCCCATCTGATGCTGACCTTCTTTGCTCAAATCATTAGCGGCGTGCAGTTCTCGATTCCACGTCACTGGCTACCGATACTGACTAGCGTTATGGTATGGCCTGTTCTATATTATCTGCTCAGAAAATGGCGCATCTGATTCTGGCCTCCAGTTCACCTCGACGCCGTGAACTGCTGCAACAGTTGGGACTGGAGTTCGAGATTTACAGTCCTGATATTGATGAATCCGTATTGCCCAATGAGTCAGTTGCGGCTTATGTTGAGCGTTTGGCACGTGCCAAAGCGGATGCCGTGGCCGAGCGTTATCCAGATGCAATTATCATTGCTGCCGACACCAGTCTGGGTATCGATAACGAGATTCTGGGTAAGCCGGAATCCAAACAGCATGCTTTTGCAATGTGGGCTAAAATTTCAGGCCGTAAACATGATGTATTTAGCGGTGTCTGCGTACGCACTAAAAATGAAAAATACAGTATAGTGGTAAGAACACAGGTTGAATTTCAATCACTCACCACCCATGATATGGAAATTTATTGGGCGACTAGTGAACCGGTAGGCAAGGCAGGCGGTTATGCCATTCAAGGCATTGCAGCACGTTATATTCCCGCGATTCAGGGGAGCTATTCTAATGTAGTCGGTTTGCCCCTACATGAAACGGTACAGTTATTACAGACGGTTAAGGCACTAAATTAACTGCTGAAAAAAGAATTCTTATAATGTTTTGAGTGTTGTTATGTCTGACGAGTTGTTGATTAACTTCACACCGATGGAATGTCGTGTGGCGTTAATCGAAAACGGCACGGTGAACGAACTGTTCATCGAGCGTACCGCGAAGCGCGGTCTGGTGGGGAACGTATATAAAGGCAAAGTGGTCCGTGTCCTGCCAGGGATGCAGGCTGCTTTTGTCGATATTGGTCTGTCACGTACTGCTTTTTTGCATATCAATGATATGGTCTGGCCGCG
>NZ_DEZM01000229.1:18481-21261 GCF_002364825.1 Acinetobacter sp. UBA3132
CAGGTGATGAAAGACATGCTCGGGACCAAAGGCGCACGTCTTTCAACTGATCTCTCCATTCCTTCACGTTATCTGGTTTTGATGCCTTATGGCAATCATATTGGCGTATCGCAACGAATTGAATCTGAAGAAGAGCGTAACCGTTTGCGTTCGATTATTGAACGGATTCAGGCCCAGCATAAACTGCCCGGTTCGGTGATTGTCCGTACTGCGGCAGAAGGCATTGATGAAGCTGAAATTGCCCAGGACATGGCTTATCTGGCCAAGCTTTGGGACTACATTCAGCGCAAACAGAAGAGCATTGCTGTTCCATCACTGATCTTTGAAGAACTGCCGCTGCCACAGCGTGTGATTCGTGATCTGGCCAATGAAAACACTGCCAAAATCTATGTCGATTCACGTGAAATCCACGGCAAACTAAAAGAGTTTGTTAAAGAATTTGTGCCAAGCATGAATGATCGTTTGCTGCACTATCCAGGCGAGCGCCCGATCTTTGATTTATATAATGTTGAAGATGATATCCAGAAGGCTCTACAAACCCGTGTGGCACTGAAATCTGGTGGCTATCTGATGATTGATCAGACTGAGGCTATGACCACCATTGATGTCAATACCGGTTCCTATGTCGGCGGTCGTTCACTGGAAGATACCGTCTTCAAAACCAATATGGAAGCAACTGAGGTGATTGCACGTCAGTTGAGACTGCGTAATCTGGGTGGGATCATTATTATTGATTTCATTGACATGCAGGAAGCACAGCATCGTGACGAGGTAATGAACCAGTTTGAAAAAATGCTGGAACGTGATCATGCCAAAACCAAGATTACCCAGGTATCTGAACTGGGTCTGGTCGAGATGACGCGTAAACGTACCCGTGAATCTCTAGAACACCTGTTATGTGAATCCTGTCCAACCTGTCAGGGACGTGGATATGTCAAAACAGCAGAATCAGTGTGTTACGAAATATTCCGTGAAATTTTACGTTACGCACGCGCTTATCAATCACAAAGTGGATTTACTGTAGTGGCACATCCGTCAGTGATTGATCGACTGCTGACTGCAGAAGCCCCAGCTGTGGCGGATCTGGAACACTTTATTGATCGCGTGATTAAGTTCCAAGTTGAGAATTTATATACGCAAGAGCAATACGATATCATTCTCAGCTGAAATTGTAACAGAATATCGTAAAACCCTTGTTACAACTGGAATTTTACAAGCGCAGGTGAATTCTGAATACTAGACACATCCAGTAGCCAAAGCCAATCTCCCAATATTTTGGCTTAGCAAAAAATGAGGTGTGTCATGAGTATAAGTAAAGCAGTTATTAATAAGGGTCTAAAACACGTGCTTGAACCGAAAACTGTCCACGCGGGATACATTGTGGACGAACGCGGCAATGAAGTTCAGATTACTTCATCTATGATTCGTACGGTCTGCCATCAGCTATTAAAACAATGTCGTACTGTGAAAAGTTAAAATTTGAATATTGCTTGAATGATTTGAATAAAAAATAATCAAATAAAAATAAAGGGGCACCATATGCCCCTTTATTATTGCATGAAATTATTGGCAAAAATGTTCATACCTATTTTTGCCTAGAAACTTAGTTTTGATTTTAGTCTTCATCGCAGTCTAACTTACTGCTGCGAGCTTTGGGGTTTTGCCACCATCGACAATCCGTTCAAAACGCTGGATTTCGTCCTCAAGATGAGTAAGCAGATTCTGCATTTTAGGCAAGGAATTACGGCAGGCGGTCAGACCTACTTCAAGTTTGTCTAAATAACTGGTCATGGTGATATTGAGTGCCTGACCATCGAGCACGATAGAGGCAGGGTAGAGAGCTTCCAGACGGGCTCCATTCCAGTACAGCGGTTCTTGTGGACCTGGAACATTGGAAATCACCAGATTAAATGCCTGGCGTTTTGGCATCAGACCTGATGCAATATTTAAACCTGCAGCCCCATAAACAAAAGCACTATAGTTCAAAATCTGATTAGCATTCATACGCTTAAAACGTTCTTTGGCATTCAGTACGCTACGACGTACGATCTTGAGACGTTCTAACGGATCTTCCTTATGCGTACCCAGATTCGCCAGAATCATGGTTATACGGTTTGATACATCAGAGTCATCAGAACGTACAGAAGCCGGCACCATGGCAATCAACGGTTTCTTCGGTAGAGCATCTTGGCTAATTAAATATTCACGTAAGGCACCGGAGCAGATTGTCAGCACGATATCGTTAATGGTTACCCCCAAGGCTTTAGAAATACGACGAAGACGCTCAAATTCAAAAGATTGTGCAGCAAATCGGCGTGATGCACTGACACGTTGATTAAGAATGGATGAAGGGGCCTGGAAACTGGAGACATAATCAGGATTACGTCCCATGTCTTTTAATACAGTTTGCGACAGCTCATAGATGACACGCGGAGTAGATTCCAGCTGTCCTTTCAGCGTAGATAAAACGCCTTTAATGCGGCTAACTTTTGGTGCTTTCAGGCGCTTGGCACGTGGTCCTTCTACACACCATGGTGGCACAATACTTTTTCCATGTGGATCATGAGACAGTGATTTCTCGACCAGACGCATACCTGCAATGCCATCGACCATAGCATGGTGAATTTTAAAGTACATCGCGAAACGATTACCTTCTATTCCTTCAATGATATGACAGGTCCAGAGTGGTTTGGCACGGTCAATCAGAGCACTATGTTCCTGTGAAATATAGGTGAGTAATTCACGGATGCGACCCGGTTTTGGCAGGGCAATATGCCGGA
>NZ_DEZM01000165.1:0-4774 GCF_002364825.1 Acinetobacter sp. UBA3132
ATCATTTTTTGATTTATGAAAAAGATCTATTTTAATTTTCTCTTTTAAGGGATATCAAAAAAGGGCAATGCTGCCCTTTTATGTATGCTAAATAATTTATTTCACTTTAGTCTTGCGAATCATTTTATACAGCATCTTCGGTGAAATACGTGAAACCATTACGCCCAGTTTTTCTTTCTTGCCACCGACCACAATATATTCCTCGCCCTGCTGTAATGCCCTCACCGTCTGTTTAGCAAAATCATCAGCCTCTAAACCATTTTCAATTGCTTCATCCTGCTTGGCTTGCGGTTTGCCTTCACCATTTAAGGCATTAAAAGAGACATTGGTTTTGACAAAGCCCGGGAAAATCACTGAGACCTGAATACCCTGATCCGCCACTTCAGCACGCAGGCTGTTCGCCCACATATGTATTGCACCTTTGGCAGCGGAATAAGATGCGCGATACTGTGTCCCCAGCAAACCTGCTACACTGGAAATAAATGCAATACGTCCAGACTGCTGTTTCAAGAAAGTTGGCAAGACCGTTTTAGTCAAAAACACCTGCGAGAAATAATCCACTTCCATAATGGCGCGTTCAGTCTGCATGGTAGTATCAGCAATCAAGGCACGCTGACTTAAACCGGCATTATTGATCAGCCAGTCAATCCGGCCTTTATTTTCCAAAACCTTGGCATAGGCTTTTTCCACCTGAGTTTCATCGGTAATGTCAGCAATGACAGACAGATGCTGATCAGGATTGGGCAAACTGAGACGCACATTTTCCAGTTCTTCAAAACGGCGTGCCGTTAAAACTACCTGCGCTCCCTGTGATGCACATTCCTGCGCGACTGCCTTGCCAATTCCTGAAGATGCACCCGTGATCCAGACCACTTTTCCATTTAAACTTTCCAGCTTTGCCATTGATCCCTCTATCTCTTTTAAATATCCGATGTCTGTTTTACTTCATCTTCTAAAAACGCTAAAAAATGCTCAAAGTAATGACTGATGGTCGGCGCATCATACAGGCTTCCCAACTTGTCAAAACGCTTATAACCGAGCTGTGTAGTTAAATTAATCACACCATTCAGGGTTTTATCAACCACCATATTGAACTTCAGCATGTTTTTGGGTTGACGTACCAGATGGGTAACCCCCTGATCCACTACTTCAATAAAGGTCTTTAAGGCAGGTGAAACACAGTGATGATTGCCACTTTCCATTTCTTTTACATAGCCGAGTAATTCGATCGCCAGCGTCTTCTGAATAGGATAACGCACGTAATAATCGCCTTCAATTTCATGGGTCATTTCATAAAGATAATTCACCATTGGAATCAGCCGTTCATTGCCAAAAAATGATACTGACCATGGCATATATTTACGTGTAGTCTCGACAATTTGCTGGACCACTTTTTCAGACTCGCGGTCCGCAGAATTTGAAAGACGCGCAAGGCGGCCAAAGACCTGATCGATAATTTCGCAGGCAATATCTGTCAGGTTTTCACCCAGGGCTTTGGATAGACTGGTTTGATCACCACTATTGAGACGGGAATGAATATCGCGGAAACGATAGTGAGTTTCTGGCTGTATTTTCAGGGAAATGTTATAGCTCATCTTCTTATCCTTAATATTCATCTTGTTATTTAAATTTTGTGATGAGTTGTCTGGCGCTTTTGCTATCATACGATGAGTTCAGCTTACTGCCAATTGCTTAAGGTTTGCTTTTGGTTAAGCTGCCGCAGGTGCAATTTTTTTTGCTACAATAGACGCAATTTTTTATCCACTTTTGATCTGTTCGAACTATGACTGATTCAGCGCAAAATATTGCTACAACTTACGATCCGACCGAGATCGAGAAAAAATGGTACCAAACCTGGGAAGAGCGCGGTTACTTCAAGCCGTCTGAAAAAGGCGAGTCTTTCTGTATCATGATTCCGCCACCAAACGTCACCGGTAGCTTGCACATGGGTCATGGTTTTAACAATGCCATCATGGATGCCTTAACCCGTTATAACCGTATGTCAGGTAAAAATACACTTTGGCAGCCGGGTACTGACCACGCAGGTATTGCAACGCAAATGGTGGTAGAGCGTCAGTTGGGTGCGCAAGGCATCAGCCGTCATGACCTAGGGCGTGAAAAGTTCATCGAAAAAGTATGGGAATGGAAAGAACAATCTGGCGGTAACATTACCCGTCAAATCCGTCGCCTAGGTTCTTCAGTTGACTGGTCACGTGAACGCTTCACCATGGATGAAGGTCTATCTAACGCAGTGAAAGAAGTGTTCGTTAAACTTCATGAAGAAGGTCTGATTTACCGCGGTAAACGCTTGGTGAACTGGGACCCTAAACTGCAAACTGCCCTGTCTGACCTGGAAGTTGAGTCTGATAAAGAAGAACAAGGTTCGCTGTGGCACTTCAAATATTTCTTTGAAGATAAGTCACTTCGTACGCACGATGGTAAAGATCATATCGTTGTGGCAACGACTCGTCCTGAAACTTTGCTCGGTGATACGGCGGTTGCGGTTGCGCTTGATGATGAACGTTATGCACACTTGGTCGGACAAAACATCATTCTGCCAATCACAGGTCGTGCTGTTCCAATCGTCAAAGATGAATATGTAGACAAAGAATTCGGTACAGGCTGTGTGAAAATCACCCCTGCACACGACTTCAATGACTATGAAGTGGGTAAGCGTTGCGAATTGCCTATCATCAACATCTTCAACAAAAATGCTGAAGTGTTGGCTGAATTTGAATACATCGCAAAAGCGGGCGAGCAAATTTCTAAAACGATTCCTGCGCCTGCAGACTATATTGGTTTAGAGCGTTTTGAAGCACGTAAAAAGCTCGTTGAACAAGCTGAATCTGAAGGTTGGTTAGACCAAATTCAACCGTACACCTTGAAACCACCTCGCGGTGACCGTTCAGGCGTAATCGTTGAGCCGTTATTGACTGACCAATGGTATGTGAAGATTGCGCCACTTGCGAAACCTGCAATTGAAGCGGTTCAAGATGGTCGTATCAAGTTCGTTCCTGAGCAGTACAGCAACATGTATATGGCGTGGATGAACAACATTCAAGACTGGTGTATCTCACGTCAATTGTGGTGGGGTCACCGTATCCCTGCTTGGTATGATGCACAAGGTAATGTCTTTGTGGGTCGTGACGAAGCTGAAGTGCGTGCGAAAAACAACATTCCTGCCGATGTTGAGTTGAACCAAGACGAAGACGTATTGGATACATGGTTCTCATCTGGTCTTTGGACATTCTCAACTTTAGGTTGGACTGGCGACGAAGCGAAAGATAAAGAAAACTATTTCTTAAATACCTTCCACCCAACTGATGTATTGGTAACAGGTTTCGACATCATCTTCTTCTGGGTTGCTCGTATGATTATGCTTACGATGCACTTCATGAAAAATGAAGATGGTACACCTCAAGTACCGTTCAAAACTGTGTATGTACATGGTTTGGTACGTGATGGTGAAGGTCAGAAGATGTCTAAATCTAAGGGTAATGTCCTTGACCCACTCGATTTGATCGACGGTGTTGATCTTGAAACTTTAGTACAAAAACGTACCACAGGTTTGATGAATCCGAAACAAGCGGCGAAGATTGAAAAATCAACCCGTAAAGAATTCCCTGAAGGGATTCAATCTTACGGTACAGATGCGGTTCGTTTCACATTCTGTGCGCTTGCGAACACAGGTCGTGACATTAAGTTCGACATGAAACGTGTTGAAGGCTACCGTAACTTTGCCAACAAAATCTGGAACGCAACGCGTTTCGTGATGATGAATGTCGAAGGTCAAACGATTGGTTCAGAAGCACGTCAAGACCTTTGGGAATTGCCTGAACAATGGATCGTGAGCCGTCTACAAAAAGCGGAACAAGCGGTGCAAACAGCATTTGCAACCTACCGTTTAGACTTGGCTGCGCAAGCGATTTACGAGTTCATCTGGAATGAATACTGTGACTGGTATGTGGAATTAACCAAACCGGTTCTGAACGATGAAAATGTGTCTGAAGAGCGTAAAGCTGAAGTACGTCGTGTTCTTCTTTCTGTGATGGAAGCGTCTTTACGTTTGGCTCATCCATTGATGCCGTACCTTACAGAAGAAATCTGGCAAACGCTTGCACCGAAACTGAACATTGTTGGCGAAACAATTATGTTGGCGCAATACCCAGTTGCTGATCAAACGCTCATCAATGACCAAGCTGAAGCAGATATGCAATGGTTACAAGGTTTGATTGGTGCGGTGCGTAACATCCGTGGTGAGATGGGTCTAGGTAATGCTCGCTTGTTGCCTGTTCTACTTCAAAACACGACTGATGCGGAAAAAGCACAGATTGCTCGTATTGAACCGTTGTTTAAAGCATTGGCAAAAGTTGAAAGCATTACTTTCCTCGCGGATGCTGAACAACCACCATTGTCTTCTTCATCTGTAGTCGGTCATGTGTCTGTATTTGTTCCAATGAAGGGCTTAATTGACCCGAAAGCGGAATTGGGTCGTTTGCAAAAAGACTTAGACAAGGTTCAAAAACAGCATGACCAAATTGCAACTAAACTGTCTAACGAAGGTTTTGTGGCAAAAGCACCTGCGGCTGTGGTTGAAGGTGAGAAAGTAAAACTTGCTGAATTTGCTGATCAGTTAGCGAAGATTAAAGCGAATATGGAGCAAATTGCGGCGCTTTAATGCTGTAATTTGATTCAAAAAAATTCCCTCTTAGTGAGGGGATTTTTATATAATATTTATATAGTTATATATATAATCAAAAAAAATAAATGAGTA
>NZ_DEZM01000239.1:0-8528 GCF_002364825.1 Acinetobacter sp. UBA3132
TACAGGTCCTTGTGGTCCATGTTCTGAAATTTTCTATGACCATGGCGATCACATTTGGGGCGGTTTACCGGGCACACCTGAAGAAGATGGCGACCGTTTCATCGAGATCTGGAACAACGTATTCATGCAGTTCAACCGTACTGCTGATGGTGTGCTTCACCCTCTTCCTGCTCCTTCTGTTGATACAGGTATGGGCTTAGAGCGTATTTCGGCAGTTCTACAACACGTCAACTCAAACTACGAAATCGACCTATTCCAACATTTGTTAAAAGCAGCTGCGGAAATCATTGGTTTAGATACAGCTGAACTTGAAGCGAAAGCACAAGCTGAAGGCAAACCAGTTGAATACCCTGCATCACTTAAAGTGGTTGCTGACCATGCACGTTCATGTTCATTCCTCATCGCTGATGGCGTAAATCCATCAAACGAAGGTCGTGGTTATGTCCTACGTCGTATCATCCGCCGTGCAGTTCGTCACGGTAACAAATTGGGTGCGACAGGTTCATTCTTCCACAAAATGTTGAAGCCTTTGATTGAAGTGATGGGTGCTGCCTACCCTGAACTTGAAGCACAACAAGTTCGTATCGAAGCGCAACTTCTGAAAGAAGAAGAGCAATTTGCAAAAACACTTGAGCAAGGTTTGAAATTGCTTGAAGGTGAATTAGCTCAACTGAAAGGTTCCGTGATTCCAGGTGAAGTTGTATTCAAACTTTACGATACGTATGGCTTCCCAACTGACCTTACAGCGGACATCGCACGTGAACGTGATTTAACGATTGATGAAGCTGGTTTTGAAACTGAAATGGCTGCTCAGCGTCAACGTGCACGTGATGCCGGTAAATTCACGATCGACTACAACTCTGTTGTGAAAGTTGAAGGTGAAACTCAATTTGACGGCTACGATGCAACTGCGGGTGAAGGTCAAATCATCGCAATCTATAAAGATGGCGAGCAAGTTGACGAAGTTGTTGAAGGCGACGAAGCACTGATCGTTCTAAACCAGACCCCTTTCTATGCAGAAAGCGGTGGTCAGATCGGTGATACAGGTATCTTTAAAAATGATACCGGTATTTTCGAAGTTCAAGACACCAAGAAATCTGGTGGTGCGTTCGTACACCAAGGGATCGTGACTATGGGTAACCTGAAAGTTACTCAACATGTAGAAGCAACAGTGAAAGCGGATATTCGTGCAGCAACTGCACGTAACCACTCTGCAACGCATCTTCTACATGCTGCCCTTCGTCAAATTTTAGGTTCACACGTACAGCAAAAAGGTTCATTGGTTGCTTCTGACGTATTACGTTTCGACTTTGCCAATGATCAGCCTGTGACTTTCGAACAGTTGCAAGAAATCGAACGTCTTGTGAATGCTGAAGTGATTGCCAATACGCCTGTTACGACTGAACTGCTCGACATCGAATCTGCAAAAGCCAAAGGTGCGATGATGCTGTTCGGTGAGAAATACGGTGAAGAAGTTCGCGTATTGTCTATGGGTTCAGTGATTGACGAGAAAAACTTCTCGATCGAATTGTGTGGCGGTATTCACGTTAAACGTACAGGTGACATCGGTCTGTTCAAAATCACTTCTGAAGGTGGTGTCGCAGCAGGTGTACGTCGTATTGAAGCCGTAACCGGTACTAAAGCGCTTGAAGCCATACAGAAAGTCGATCGTGATGTTCAATATATCAATGGTTTGTTAAAAGCACAGAACCATCAAACAGTCGAAAAAGTTGAAGCTGTAGTGGACACTGCGCATCAATTGCAAAAACAGATTGAACAGCTGAATCAAAAATTGGCAAGCCTACAAGCCGGTGAACTTTTAAGTCAGGTTCAAGAGCTTGCTGGTCGTAAAACACTAATCACTACCGTTCAGGGTATGGATGCGAAAGCATTGCGTAATCTGCACGACGGTGTGAAATCAAAATTAGAAAATGCAGTCATTGTTCTTGCAGGTGTAGAGGGTGACAAGGTTAGCTTGATTGCATCTGTGGCTAAAGACTTTACTGCTTCTATTAAAGCGGGTGACATCATCAAACACTTGGCTGCAGAGCTAGGTGGTAAAGGTGGTGGTAAACCTGACTTGGCACAAGGTGGCGCGCCACTTAACGAGAAGTTTGCTCCAGTGATGGCTGATTTAGCAGCTTGGCTTGAAGCAAAATAAAAACTTCATTTTGTGTAACTGACCCTGATTGGAACATCAGGGTCATGGTTTGAATGGAACAACTATGGCATTAATCGTTCAAAAATATGGCGGTACCTCAATGGGTACTCCCGAGCGCATTTTAAATGTTGCTCGTCGTGTGAAGCGCTGGCATGACCACGGCCACAAGGTCGTTGTTGTTGTATCAGCGATGAGTGGTGAAACCAACCGCTTACTTGCTTTAGCGAAAGCCATTACCGAAACCCCTGACCCGCGCGAACTTGACCAAATGGTTTCTACCGGTGAACAGGTAACGATTTCGATGTTAGCAATGGCATTGAACTCGATCGGTGTTGAAGCTAAATCTTTGACTGGTCGCCAGGTTGGGATTAAAACCGACAGCGCTTTCACCAAGGCTCGTATTGAATCGATTGATACCGATGTTTTGACTGAAAACCTAGATGCTGGCCGTGTCATTGTGGTGGCAGGTTTCCAAGGCTTTGATGCGAATGGCAACACAACGACTCTAGGTCGTGGTGGTTCAGATACTTCTGGTGTTGCACTTGCCGCTGCATTAAAAGCTGATGAATGCCAAATTTACACAGATGTAGATGGTGTTTATACAACTGATCCGCGTGTTGCACCAAAAGCGAAAAAAGTTGACCGTATTTCGTTTGAAGAAATGCTGGAAATGGCATCCCTTGGTTCTAAAGTCCTTCAAATTCGCTCAGTTGAGTTTGCAGGTAAATACCAAGTGCCATTACGTGTACTTTCAAGCTTCGACAACGACAACGATGGCGCATTTGATGAAGACTTCAAAAACAACGTCGGAACCCTTATCACTACTGAATTGGAAGACAACATGGAACAGCCAATTATCTCTGGTATCGCGTTTAACCGTGACGAAGCTAAACTGACTATTCTGGGTGTTCCAGACGAACCAGGTATTGCCTCTAAAATTTTAAAACCAATTGGTGATGCCAATATCGAAGTCGATATGATCATCCAAAACGTTGAAGAAGATGGCACCACCGACTTCACGTTCACAGTCAACCGTGGCGAGCTTGCAAAAGCGAAAAAAATCCTTGAAGAAACAGCGCAAGCGATTGGTGCACGTGAAGTAGCGACTCGTGATGACATCGTAAAAGTATCAATCGTAGGTGTCGGTATGCGTTCTCACGCTGGTGTAGCGAGCAAAATGTTCACTGCCCTTGCTGATGAAGGCATCAACATCCTGATGATCTCGACTTCTGAAATTAAAATTTCAGTGATCATTGAAGAAAACTACCTGGAACTTGCGGTACGTTCGCTTCACACTGCATTTGGTCTAGATCGTGAGTCTGGCGAATCAAGCGCACGTGCTTAATGATTGATTTGTAATTTATTGTCGTTGTCTGACATTATTTTGCAAAACTTCATAAAAAATCAGAGCCACTATAGTTTTTTTTATAGTGGCTCTGTTATATTAAGGGCGAGGATTTATAGAAAATTTAAATAGATGATAATCCCAACCAAGATGGTGCGTGGTGATCTGTTCGATTTTCTCTTGTGATTTCAAGTTGTGTTTCAACATACATTCTAAATTGAATGCACGTTTAGCGTTTTGCAAGGAGATAAACATGCTGATTCTGACTCGCCGTGTCGGAGAAACTTTGATGATTGGAGACCAAGTCAGCGTGACTGTGCTTGGCGTAAAGGGCAACCAGGTACGTATTGGGGTGAATGCGCCAAAGGAAGTTTCTGTCCACCGTGAAGAAATTTACCAGCGTATTCAGCATGAACGTGCAATGCATGAGCATCTTCAACATATTGATCAGGACTATCAGCCTTCATTTGAAGATGATACCTCTTCTCAGAATAACTTTAATCGTTAATTTCTGCGAAAAATAATAAAGCGGCTCTAGGCCGCTTTTATTTTTTCTACACTTTTACCGCACTTCACTTAGACATTCTATGTATTTATAAAATATTCTATAAATGTCTTATAGCTCCAGTTCACTCTGTTCCTGCATAGCTGCAATGGCTTTACGCACAGGACCAAAACTGCGTCGATGCTCTTCAATTACCCCATGCAAGGCAATTGCTTCAAAATGTGCTTTGGTTGGATAACCTTTGTGCTTGGCAAAACCAAAGTGTGGGAATTTATGATCCATTTCAACCATCTGACGATCACGAGTAACTTTTGCCAAAATACTGGCTGCTGAAATCTCGGCATGCAGTGCATCCCCACCAATGACAGCATCACAACTCATCGCCAAACCTTGAGGAATCTTGTTACCATCAACCAGTACATGATCTGGTTGAATATCAAGTGCTTCTACCGCACGACGCATCGCTAGCAATGAAGCCTGCAAAATATTGTGTTCATCAATTTCTGCTGCAGATGCTTCGGCAATTGCCCAAGCCAATGCTTTTTCCTGAATTTCAATAAATAACTTCTCACGTTTCTTTTCAGTGAGTTTTTTCGAGTCATTCAGGCCTTCAATCGGATTATTCGGATCAAGAATAACTGCAGCCGCCACCACTGAACCCACCAATGGACCACGCCCTGCCTCATCTACACCTGCAATTCGCATCATATTTCCTTCAATTATTCAGCCCAAATATAAAAGCGGCCAAAGTGGCCGCTCATTTAAGCAAATCTTGCTTAGTTTTTCAAAGTTTCTACAACACAGGCATTCAATGTGCTACTTACCACTTTAGTTACCAAGGTTGCTTGAGAAGTTTTGTCCATTGCAGCAACAACCAGGTCAGCTGCTGTTACGCTGGTAGTCGCTTTCTCAGCTACACATGAACATACTTCGTTTTGTAATTCAGTCTGCTGAGTTTCAGTCATCAACTTAGATGCTGTTTTCCAGTAAGTATTGTTATTGATTTCAGTGACGCATTTAGCCTGCACACCCACTTTTACTGCGGCCATTGCCAAGCCGTTCGCTGTAGTTGCAGCAGTTGAACCTGTTGTACCATCAGTGGTAACACAAGCAGTTAAAACAAAAGCCATGGGTGCAAGTACAGCTGCTAATTTTTTCACTGTAAATCCTATGTTGTGAATTAAAGATGCGCTATTTTGCCGAAAATTAAAGCGTGAATAAATCACTATTTCAGCCCATGGAGTCAGTTGTGCAATTAAACGACGCTCATTAAAAACCCTGACCTATTTCACTAATTCCTTTACACAGCCTTTCAAACTATTCGCTACGGCTTGACGTGCCAACTGGTTTTTCGCTTCTTCATTTATTGTTGCTTTAAGCAAAGTTGATGCCGGCACATCTTTTAAAGCATGTTCACCCACACAATCACAGACCTTGTGTTCCAGTTTGGCTTTATTAGCCTCCTGCATCAGATAGGTCGAAACTTTCCAGACTGTGGAATCTTTGAGCTCTTGCCCACATTGATAGGCAATCACTGGCTTTAAAGCTTTTTGAGGCAGGCTTATATCGGCATGACTATGTGTCCAGAAAGCCAAAACAGCCACAGATATCGCGATAATATATTTTTTCATGAATTTACTCATTCAACAGAAAAAGGCGGAGCGAACTCCACCTCTTATGTACAGTTTACTTAAACCAATGCTTTGATCTTACTAATCCAGTTAGCCTTGTCTGCTTCACTGATAAATGAGGCTTCAAAGGAATTGATTGCCAGCTGTTTTAACTCATCATTGCTTAGATCCAGAGCTTCAGCAATGGCAATGAAATTGTCATTCATATAACCACCAAAATAAGATGGATCATCCGAATTCACAGTGACATGCACGCCCTGCTGTAACAGGCGACGAATATTATGTTGCTGCATGTCATCCACCACACAAAGCTTTAAGTTTGAAAGTGGGCATACTGTCAGCGGCATTTTTTCTGCAATCAAACGCTGCATCAATGCCGGATCTTCCTCAGAACGCACACCGTGATCAATACGGTTCACTTTCAACAGATCTAAAGCTTCCCAGACATATTCTGCCGGACCTTCTTCACCCGCATGTGCCACAATCAGGAAACCTGCTTCACGCGCTTTAGCAAAGACACGTTCAAATTTAGAAGGCGGATGTCCAACTTCACTTGAATCCAGCCCCACCCCAATAATTTGATCTTTATATGGCAAAGCCTGTTCTAGAGTTTCAAATGCTGCTTCTTCACTTAAATGGCGCAGGAAACACATGATCAGATGTGAAGTAATACCAAGTTTTTCTGCGGCATCATCACACGCACGTTGCAGACCATTCAGTACTGTTTCGAAAGCAATTCCACGATCGGTATGGGTTTGTGGATCGAAGAACATTTCGGTATGTACAACATTGTCTTCGGCACATTTTTCAAAATATGCCCAGGCCAGATCGTAAAAATCCTGTTCATAAATCAGAACATTGGCACCGGCATAATAAATATCTAAAAAGGATTGCAGATTATGGAAATTATAGGCCTGCCTAACTTCCTCAACCGACTGGTAAGGAATGGCAATCTCATTACGTTGTGCAATTGCAAACATTAACTCAGGTTCAAAAGTACCTTCAATATGCACGTGCAGCTCTGCTTTTGGCATCGCCTGTATTAATTCAAGACGGTTCATCACTACTCCTGATTAAACCTGAGAAAAATAAAAAAGGGCGCAAACTGAGTTTACACCCTTTCTGAATTTGACAAAAATCAGCCACCGAATAGCGCGAATTTCAATGCCCAAAGCACAGCTACAATCCACACCATATACGGTACAGTTGAAGCCTTACCTGTGAGTAATTTAATCAAAGCATAGCTGATAAAACCCATCGCTATACCATCAGCAATTGAATACGTGAATGGCATGAATACGATAGTCAAGAATGCTGGAACAGCTTCTGTAATATCGTCCCAATCAATATGCACGATACCTTGAATCATCAACACACCCACAAACAAAAGGGCTGGTGGTGTTGCAAAGCTTGGTACAGATTGAGCAAGTGGTGCCAAGAATAAGCAGGCAATAAACAAGAAACCGACAATCACTGCGGTTAAGCCTGTACGACCACCTGCAGCTACACCTGCTGAAGACTCAATATATGGTGTAGTTGAAGACGTACCTAATGCTGCACCTGCCACAATTGCAGATGAGTCAGCAAATAGTGCTTTTTTCAAGCGAGGTAATTTACCATCTTTTAATAAACCTGCGCGGTGAGAAACACCAACAAGAGTACCTGTCGAGTCGAATAAATCGACCAAGAAGAATACGAAGATGACACCGATCAAGCTTGCAGTAAACAAACCCTCAAAGTCCATTTGCATAAAGGTTGGCGCAATTGAAGGTACAGCACCGACCACACCTTTAAATTCGCTCAGGCCCATGGCAGCCGAAATGCCCGTCAGTACTAAAATACTGATGATAATTGCACCACGAACTTTAAAATGATGCATCACAACAACCATTAAGAAACCAAGCAATGCAAGCAATACCGATGGTTGTTTAAGGTCGCCTAGACCAACTAAAGTTGCTGGGTTATCGACAATAATTCCTGCGTTTTTCAGCGCGATAAGCGCAAGGAACAAACCAATACCACCACCAATCGCCAGTTTTAAGGACATTGGAATAGCATTGACGATTGCCTCACGTATTTTGAACATACTAATGGCAATAAATACCAGACCTGACACAAAAACGGCGCCCAATGCAGTTTGCCATGGCACACCCATTCCCAGACATACAGAATAGGTAAAGAAAGCGTTCAAGCCCATGCCAGGTGCAAGCGCAATTGGATAGTTTGCTACAAGACCCATCACCAGACAGCCAATTGCGGCTGCAAGACAGGTTGCAACGAAGACAGCCCCATGATCCATCCCTGTTTCGGATAAAATCATTGGATTGACAATAATGATGTAACACATGGTTAAGAATGTCGTTACACCTGCAAGAACTTCTGTACGGAAACTGGTTTTGTTTTCACTCAGTTTGAACAGACGTTCCAGCATGTTTTCGGAAGATGGATTAGGAGTCGTCATGACCTAGCCCCTATTGAGTAAACTTTATGCCTGAGCATTCCATAAAATCCTTCTACTTATTAGGTAAAGGATTTTGCGGATGAGTTAGCAACGAATATGCCAGCATCGCTATTCGACGGGTCAAGTAATCTTAAAGCACAGCAAAACAGTAACTATGCACTAAGCACAAAAAAACTAAACAAAAAAGCTGCATAACCTTATGCAGCTCATTAATAAATGAATTGAATCAATTGGTTACAATAACTCAAATCTGATCCAATATTTTGTTTTCAGAATTATAACACATTGATTTTTTATTGTTTCTAAAATTTAACTTTAATTTTCTATTCAATTTTCAACTGTTTAGTCATTTGAAAAGTTCATTGATTTTATGCAGTTAATAGCTTACTCAAGCAGATATCGTCTTAATGACGAATATGCTTACC
>NZ_DEZM01000194.1:0-16530 GCF_002364825.1 Acinetobacter sp. UBA3132
CGTGGTGAGCGTTCTGTTACGACGAATCATATTGCTGCTGAACTCGGTATGAGCCCGGGTAACCTGTACTATCATTTCCGTAATAAGAATGAAATCATCAAGGAACTGATGGAGCAGTACCAGAAGGAAACCCTGGAAATGCTGGCATTGCCGGATGACCGTCCGCTGGATGCCAATGACAAGATTCATTATTTTCAAGTACTCAGCAGCCAGTTATGGGCCTATCGTTTCCTGCATCGTGATGTTTATCACCTAGTGGAAAATAATGAAGACTTCCGCAAGCTGTATCCGCGCTTTGCGGGTGAAGTCATGCAGCAGGGACAAAAAATTTATAAAGCCTTTGTCAATGCTGGCTTAATGGAAATGACTGATTCGGAAATTGAAGCCTTAATTATCAACCTGTGGATCGTGCTGACCAACTGGACCAACTTCCTGTATATGTCTGGTCATATTACCGACTCGAACCATCTGGAAGAAAAATGGGTCTGGCAGGCATTGCGTCAAATGGTGTTCCTGGAAGGCGCCTATCTGCGTGGTGAAAGCCGTCATACCTATGAAAGCTTGTTGAACTCTTTTGGTTCTTCCGAGCTTTTTGCCAGTCTGTCATCCGCTAAAGATCGGGAAACTGAACAAACTATTCAGAATAATTAAGAAACGCGCTAGAATACTCGGCTTATTTTTTAATTTATCTGATTAGTGACGTTTACCAACATGAATATGACGACTGCTAACACCGCACGTTTATTGATTACTTGTGAAGACAAGCCGGGCATCGTGCAGGCTGTTTCAAGCTTCTTGTATCATCAGGGCGCCAATATTACTGCGCTTGATCAATACGCGACAGAAGCTCAGGGCGGACGTTACTTCATGCGTGTTGAGTTTGAACTCGATAACCTGCAAAGCCGTAAAGAAAGCCTGTTACAGACTTTTGCTGTCAATGTTGCGGAACGCTATAACATGCATTGGCGTCTGGCGCTGGTAAGTGATGTGAAAAAAGTCGGCATTCTGGTGTCTAAAGTTGATCACGCTTTACTTGAGCTGTTATGGCGTCATGCACGTGGCGGTCTGCCATGTGAAATCACCAAAGTAGTATCGAATCATGAAACGCTGCGTGAATCGGTTGAAAATTTTGGTATTCCATTTGAAGTAGTGCCAGTGACTAAAGACAACAAACGTGAAGCTTATGCAAAAATTGATGAGCTGATGCAAGGCAATGATTTGTTAGTACTGGCGCGCTATATGCAGATTCTGGATGAAGAATTTGTACAAAAATGGGAAATGAAAGTGATCAACATTCACCATTCATTCCTGCCAGCGTTTGTGGGTGCGAATCCGTACAAGCAGGCTTATGAAAAAGGTGTGAAACTGATTGGTGCGACTGCCCACTATGTAACGGCTGATCTGGACCAAGGTCCAATCATTGAGCAGGACGTAGAGCGTGTAAACCATGACTTTACTGTAGAGCAGCTGCGTGAACTGGGGCAGGACGTAGAGCGTAATGTACTGGCACGTGCGGTAAGATGGCATCTGGAAGACCGTATTATTGTGGATGGTAACAAGACAGTGGTATTCCAATAAATCTTGCATCATCATTCAAAAAGGCATACTTTAAGTATGCCTTTTTTATTTGAGTTGTTTCTCTCATTTGTCGAAAAAAATGAAGAAAGTTGGGGATTGTTATTGCAAATGAAAACCCTTCTCATTTATTATTGGCGTACTTTAATTGTGCTAACCGATGAGCTTGATTATTTGTTTCATATCATCTCTTCAAGGTAAAATATTTAATGAGCCAAGTTGCTTCTCCTATGATGCCTACTCCACCCAACCAGATGAAAAAGAAAGTCGCAGCTGTTATGGCAGCTGTACTGGTGGGACATGTTGGCCTATTGTGGGCTGTCAGCCAGATGAAAGCACCTGAACTCAAGCCTGTAGACAAGGAGCCGATGAAGGTTCGCTTTGTAAAACTGCAGGAAGCACCAAAACCATTACCTCCGAAGCCAAAGCCTGAGCCGAAGAAAGAGCCGCCGAAGCCGAAAGAGGTCAAGATTGTTGAAAAACCTTTGCCACCACCTCCGAAGAAGGTTGAAAAAATCCAGGAAGTGAAGAAGGCTGAAACGCCTAAGGTTGTGGCACCACCAGTTGAAGCAAAACCAACGCCAAGTCCGGTTGTACCAACGGTCGTGAAAGAAACCAAAGTCGCTCCGACACCTCCACCAGCACCTGTGGCACCGCCTGCGCCTGTTGCGCCACCGGTACCACCTGCGCCTCCTTCTCCTAAGAGTGTTTCTTTGGGTGGTGGTGTGACCTGGTTGCGTACGCCAAAAGTATCGATGTCAGCAGGTGAATTGAAAAGTTCCTGTTCCATGGTGGTGGATATCTCAGCGAATGAACAAGGCAAGGTAGTGGCTGCGACAGCACGTAATTCAAGCTGCAGCCCTTCGATTAACCGTAAGGTCGAGTCTGCTGTACGTCGTGCACAATTAACCAAATATGTTGAAAATGGCGTTGCTTATCCAACACGTGTTGAGCAGCCCTTTGACTTCCAGATTACCAGATAACGGCTAACCCATTAGGAGTTCGAATATGAACTTTTCAGTTTATTGGCAACATGCTGATGCAGTCAGTAAAACACTTTATTTTGTGTTACTGGCAATGTCGATTGCGACATGGACGATCTTTGTACTGCGTTTACTCGGTACGCGCCAACTCAAGCAAGTGGCTTATGCACAGTTATCTGATGCCCTAGATAAACTGAAATCAAAAATGGCGCCTTTGGGCTTTGAACAACGCAAAGCCGTAGCTGAACAAGCATTGCTACGCCAGATTGCAGCTGAAAAAGCCAATGCGGAAAAAGGTGTGTCAGTTCTGGGTACCATCGCATCGATTTCACCTTTCATTGGTTTATTCGGTACAGTATGGGGCATCTTCCATGCACTGGTAGCAGTGGGTAAGAGCGGTCAGGCAGGTCTGGCTCAGGTGGCAACACCAGTAGGTGAAGCACTGATCATGACAGGTCTGGGTCTGGCAGTGGCGATTCCAGCTGTATTGGCTTATAACATTGCGGTACGTTTTAACCGTGGTTTATCACATGAACTGCAGGACCATGCCCATAGCTTATTGATTGATACGATGCTGCAACAGGAATCTGCGAAGAAAGCTGAAAGCAAAGTTGCACAAGACAGTTTAGTGGGAGGTCAAGTTTAATGGCTTTTCAATTGGGTGAAGACAACGATGTAGGCATGAATGAGATGAATCTCATTCCCCTGATCGACATTATGTTGGTATTGATGATCATCTTCCTGGTGACAGCGACCGTTGCGAACCCATCAATTCCATTAACCTTGCCACAAACGACTGCGGAAATTATTGATCTTCCGCCGGAGAACATTACCATCAGCATTAACTCTCAGGGTGATGTGGCATGGAATGGTGATGTGCTTAGCCTGGAACAGCTGGAAACCCGTTTCAATGAAGCAGGTCAGGCAGAGCATCAGCCAACGATTGTATTGAAGGCGGATAAAGAATCACGTTATGACACAGTTGCTCAGGTGATGTCACGCGCGAGTGGAGCCGGACTCACCGATATTGCTTTTGCCACCGATAACTGATTTTTCCAAGATCAAAAAGAGCGACCTGAGATGGTCGCTTTTTTTATGACAATATTGCTTTACTTCAACAGTTCTACAAATTTGGCACGTAGCTTGTTGAGCTTTGGGGGAATGGCAAAGTTGCAATAACCCTGACTTGGGTTTTTGGCAAAAAAGTTCTGATGATAATCTTCAGCTGGATAGAAGGTCGGAGCAGGAGTGAGTTCAGTGACTACATTTAAACCTTCAGCCTTCAGTGCATCAATAGTTTCTTGTGACTGCCGTTGCTGTTCTTCGTTCAGATAGTAAATGACAGAACGATACTGTGTACCGACATCATTGCCTTGGCGGTTGAGCGTTGTTGGATCATGAGTGGCAAAGAATACATCCAGCAATTGCTTAAAGCTGATCTGACTTTCATCGAAATCAATCAGAATCACTTCTGCATGGTTGGTATCACCATTACAGATCTCTTCATAGGTTGGATGAGTGGTATGTCCACCGGCATAGCCACTAACGACTTTGCTGACACCACGAATCTGCAGGAATACCGCTTCGGTACACCAAAAGCATCCACCACCAAATAGCGCCTGTTGCATAATCTTGTCCTTAATTCCGAGTTTCTGTCTCTATTCTACGCTGTAAATATCAAATAGAAAAAAGCCTGTAAAAACAGGCTTTTTATTTAAGCTTTAGCGCGGTTGTACCGGGCTTGCCAGCTGGATGACTGGGTTACCATAACTATCGAGCAGCTTCAGGGTTTTACCAAAAACCTGATAGTGGGTCACTTTAGCCAAGGCTTCATTAAATTTTTGATCCAGATTGTCATTATTCAGACAAGCCATTTTTGTACCCGCCATCTGGCTAAGATTCAAAGTGTCTTTGCCTGCAGTATAGCTGCCCATAATGCGGTTACAGCCATCGGCACCGCTAACACGCTGAGTGGCAGCATCAAATTGCAGGCTTGGGATATTACGTGTGGTAGGTGCAGTGGTGATTTCTGTACTGCCAATGTGAGTGACAATCCAGGTGCGGTTCTGAAGTTGCTGTAGATTTTCAACCGCTTGGGAAGAGGTCTGGTCTGGTGTGGTTTGACAGCCTGTTATTGCCAGTGCTGAAACGAACATTGCAATCGCGGTCACTTTTTTTAACATTGGGCTTACTCTTTTTCTTTGATACATCACTGTATATAAACAGAAAAAATAGAATGATACCAATACAATTTGTATCTTCGGGTTCCCGGGAAGATAGGTTCTATTCTGCTTTTGGCGCAGGTAACCCTTGCCGCAGTAGGGCAGAATATTGTTCACTACTGACCTGAGAAAATTCTTTGACACGTGGGTTTACATGCGCTCGAGCATACCAGGTGCTTAAGTCCCAATCCTGATCCAATGCTTGTAGGTCATACATATAATTTGGCAAATAACCCGACGCCAGCAGGCGATAATCTGTTGGTAATGGTTTTTGGGAAACAGCCTGAACCATATCAAACACCAAGGTAGTGCAATTACTGGTTAGAGTGTTATACCACTTCGGCTGTTGAGCCAGATCATCCACCTTGTTGAGATATTCTTTGAAAAGCGCCTTGGCTTGTGCTTGTGGCATATTAACCGGAAAAAAATATACCTGCTCACCGCGGGTGTTGCTACGGGTGTAGATAATATCCCGTTCATCAGCTGCTACCAGACTCAGCTCAAACTTGCGGAAGAAGCCGCCGATAGCAGAGAAATCTTCATTTTTTTCTTTACGGATTTCTATCGAAAAGGTCAGTGGCTTCTGGTCAGCAAAGTCAAAACTCACCAAGGTATGGGCAATATGCGGTCCCATCCAGTAAGAGGTGATGACATTGACCCCGGTGATCTGATTCAAATTGATGCTGCGACTTTCCCAGCGCTCAATATATTTCCCATTTGGCAGCCAGACAAAATTACGCACATTATGTAAGGTGACTTGATCGCCTTGTTGTTCATAACTGAGAATACGGGCAACTTCAGGATTCCACTCCCGGTCCTGACGAGCGTCCAGACTGAAATACCAGAACAGGCTAAACAGAAAAGCCAGAATATAAAGAAGGGTATCTACACCACGTGAAATCAGATGACGGCTAAAATAAATGCCGAGAACTGCACAGGCTAAAACAATCCAAAGACCAATCAGCACAGAGCTGCCAATCATGCCTAAGGGTTGCTGTACCCAAATCGCAAGGCACAGCCATAGACTTGATGTGATGACAAACAGGGTAAATACTGCATTCAGTAACCAGAATAGCCAGTGAGGTGCAGGATTTCCCTGTGTATGCATAATTGAATCTTTAATTAAAAATTATTCTTCATTTTCTATAAGTTGCAAACTCAAAAGCAATCCCGGTTTTGTCGTCGATATGTTGTTCGGAAAAAACTTTTTTGAATTCAGCAGGAATTTCTGGGTAGAAGGCATGACCTTGTACATCCAGTTCGACATGGGTCAGTTCCAGACGGTCAGCAATACTCATTGTCTGTTTGAAGATTTCACCACCCCCAATAATATAAATAGACTCCGGTTTTTCTGACGCTTTTACATCTGCAACAGCTTGATTCAAGGCATCTTCAATCGTGTGCGCGACTTTAGTACCTTCAAAAGACCAGTCTGTATCACGGGTAATGACCCAGTTGACACGTTTAGGCAAGGCACGTCCCATGGATTCAAGGGTCTTGCGTCCCATTACAATTACACCGCCCTGGGTGATTTCCTTAAAATGTTTTAGATCTGCTGAGATATGCCAAGGCAGGTCATTGTCCTTACCAATACAGTGCTGCTGATCCATTGCAACGACATGAACGACTTCTAAATCCTGAAATGCCATACCCACACTCAAAAACAAATAAAAATTGTTCCTATTAAAATGCAAAATCCCACTTTAAGCAAAGTGGGATTTCGATTTTCTTGGGTTTGAGAAAAATTAAACCGCGACAGGCGCTTTAATTCCCGGATGGGATTCATAACCGACAATTTCAATATCTTCAAATTTGAAATCGAACAGATCTTTAATTTCAGGATTCAGTTTTAACTGACATAGACCTAAAGGCTCACGACTCAACTGAAGTTTGGCCTGTTCAAAGTGGTTGGCATACAGGTGCGTATCACCACCCGTCCAGACAAAATCACCGACCTCAAGCTCACAGACTTGTGCGATCATATGGGTGAGCAGGGCGTAGCTGGCAATATTGAACGGGACACCTAAAAACACGTCAGCGCTACGCTGATACAGCTGGCAAGATAATTTGCCATTATGTACAAAGAACTGGAACAGGGTATGACAAGGTGGCAGTGCCACTTGACCTGCTTCGTTCGGGTTCCAGCCAGACACAATCAGGCGACGTGAGTTTGGATTAGTTTTGATCTCATTCACCAACCATTTGATTTGATCAAAACCATCATTTTTATAGCTGCCATCTTCATTTTTTGTGGCACCAAAGTTACGCCACTGATGACCGTATACAGGACCAAGCTCACCTTCTGGGCGGCCAAAGCGTGCAGTCTGTTCCGCAGTTGACCATTCATCCCAAATACTAACTTTATTATCTTTCAAATATTGAACGTTGGTATCGCCTTTGAGGAACCACAATAGCTCAATCACAATAGAGCGGAAGTGGACTTTTTTGGTGGTCAGTAAAGGGAAACCCTTGGAAAGATCAAAGCGCATCTGATGACCAAATACCGAACGTGTACCAGTACCGGTACGGTCGCCTTTATCGCCGCCGTTGTCGAGGATATGTTGTAAAAGGTCAAGGTATTGGCGCATAAGTCTCTCTTAAAATCCGTTGAAAAATTGCTTTTATTTGAACTAAGCAATTTAAAATTGCGCTCATCATAACATTTTTTTTCGCAGTTCCACATCGCCGGGAAGGTGACTGGAGGAGAGAGAAAAGGCAATAAAAAAGGCATCCATTATGGATGCCTATTTATCGCCTGCTTTAAGCTGTTGGCTTGCCGGTATGTACTGTGTCAATCAGATCAGACAAGTCATAACCGAGCGATTGTGCATAAGCCAGATATTCCTGCTTAGTCGCTTCATCAATGGTTGGGGTGCGATGTAACAGCCACAGATACTTCATGCTTGGCTCACCGACCAAAGCCGTTTGATAACTAGTATCCAGCTTTAATACCCAGTAATCTCCCTTGGTAAATGGCACCCAGCGTAAACCTTCTGGCAGGAAACTGACCTCAAGTTTGGCATTGGCCGCATCTACAATCGTTGCTTCACCAATGGATTCATCCAGCTTGCCATCACCATCCAGACAACGGTTCTGAACACGTACGCTACCACTTTCATTTAGGCTATAAACAGCTGAAATATCAGTGCTGTCTTCAGGTTGATGTTTCATTGGGAGGCGGGCAATTTCATACCAGGTGCCTAAATATTTGGTGAGATCAAAATTTGAAACGGTAGGGATATCATGATTCATTATTTTCTCCGTTTTATTTCAGTTCATTTTTTGCGCTCAATCAGTCTAAACATGAGGCTGCTAAAGAAAAGATGTAATCATGTAGTGAAATGTTGTGTTTGTTTTCAATGGGATGGGAATGGGTAGAGCATATACAAGAAGTGTTAAGTAGGTCGGAATCTAGTCATATTTTTATAATTTATTGCTTAAAAATATGTCGATTAATTAATTTATTATTCAATAAAACTTAATAATAGAAATTTTTGTAACTTAATAGATTTAAATAATTCTATGCAGAATAATGTCTTACATTTAATCAGTTAAATATTGATAAATTTATTTACATTTTGAACGTGAAAAATAACATTAATGGGGCTAGTATTTGGGCCTTTCAAAAGATATGAACGCCTGCTTAAGGGCGAGGAGTACTTGGTTTAATATGATTTATGATCATCAAGTGAATATGAGTGAAGTTCATGCTCCTGTTCAAGCGAACGTCATAATTCGTTCCCATTCGGGACAAAATTCTAAACGTCAGCCTCAGCGTAACAGCTCTGAATCAGCTCTTAATACAAGTTCTGAATCACGCAAGACTTTTAGTGCGATGAATGGCCAGCGTTTTAATATTGAAAAATTCACCAGTTATCTGCAAGACATTACCCGTAGTACCAGTACACAGAAATGTGCGCGCAGTATTCGTATCGGTTTGCAATCTTCAGGTGCAAAAATTGTGAATCATCCTGTAGCTGCAGCTGACTGGGGCGGCACCTTACAGAAATTGGGCTACCGTAAAATCAACCTGTCATTTGACCGTCCGAAAAAGGGTGATATCTATATCATTGACCGGACTTCCAAGCATAAGTACGGGCATATTGCAGCATACTCAGGTTCTGCATGGGTATCGGATTTCAGACAGTCAGGTTATGCGGTTTATCGTAATTCTGATGTGAAATACACTTATTACCGCCTGGATTCTCACCTTTAAGCTAGAAGCTGAAAGTAGCATTTGCGAAATGGTTCAATCATCGAAGCGTTTCGCACGATTCCCGTAAATAGACAGGATAAACAGTCCAACCGCGCTGAAGCCAATGCATTGAATGCCTAAAGCTATCTTGTGCTGTTCAGGCAGATAACCAAACAGGGTGATCAGGGCAATCAGCGGAATGCAGAAAAACAGTCGTGTAAAACCTTCCCGATAGGGATTCTGCTCAGGCAGTTTCAAGGCGACTGTACGTACGCTATGACTCAGCATCCCAATTGCCAGACTGATGCCGACAAATATTGCATTTAGTTTTGCAAAGGTAGAAGCGTAATAAATCACTGCACAGGTGGCGATACAGACGATCAGCCTGATCTGGCGTGAGCAGCGTTCGGAATACCAGTAATTAAGCATGAGGCGGTGGAGTGTCCGTGTTTTTATGCATTAAAGACAGTGGCGAAAACAGGCAGATAGAAATTGCCATAAAGCCAATGCCCTGCGCACCTGCAACCAGGATCTCGCCATCTTTCATATTCATGAAGACTAATGCCAATAATAGGGCAATTGGAATCCAGGTCAGTATGCGATAGAACAAGCCTGTCGGATTCTTTGCAGCAAAATGAATTTTGCAATAACGGCAGATCAGGAAAATAATTCCAGTACCGGCGAACATCAGAATCGCATCCAGCGGTAAAGGTTCTATCCAGTACAGCACTGCTGTCAGTACGGCAATCATGATAAAAATCAGTAATTTTTTAATGACAGAAATTTGCGGATTAAACCAGTATTCAAGCATGGCAACCGTGAAGATCCAAAAGAGTTGATCTGCACTTTAGCATATTTCAGATATAAAAAAGCGAGGCAGATGCCTCGCAATATGTTCAGGATGTTTTATACGTTTTTCTGTGGACCCCAGTCATAAATTTTTTTCTGGTAGGCATACCACATCATCCATAGGCCAATCAGAATCATTGGCAGGCTGAGGAATTGCCCCTTACTCATCCAGCCAATAAACAATTGACCATTGTCCGGTTCACGGAAAAATTCGACGATGAAACGTGCCAGACCGTAACCAATCAGGAAGAGCGCAGAAACTGCCATACGTGGGCGAGGTTTAGAGCTGAACCACCATAGTACAATAAACAGAATCAGACCTTCACAAAGTGCCTGATACAGTTGTGATGGATGACGAACCAGTTGGAGTGGATCGGTTGGGAAAATCATGCCAAAAGCAAAGTTTGGGTCAGTCACCTGACGACCATACAGTTCCCCGCCGATGAAATTACCAATACGGCCAAACATCAGACCGGTCGGTACACACGGCGCGATAAAGTCCAGAGTCTGGAACCAGGTCATGTTGTATTTTTTACACCAGAGTAGCATCGCCAGGATTACACCTAGGAAACCGCCATGGAAGCTCATGCCACCTGTCCAGATCTGGAACAGCCACAATGGGTCTGCCAGAAACTGGGAAAAACCGTAGAAAAATACATAACCAACACGGCCACCGATAATCACCCCAAGCGCCCCGAAGAAGATTAAATCCGAGACCATATCTGATGTCCAGCCGCGTTGTTTAGCGCGATACGTCGCCAGTCCCCAGGCAAATAAAAATGCCATCAGGTACATCAGTCCATACCAGTGGACCTGCAATGGCCCGAGCGAAATCGCTACAGGATCAATATTGGGATAGTTGAGCATGCATCTTCCTTTGTCTTTCTGTTTTGCCCTGATTTTAGCCTAAACTTGGGAAAAATGTTGTACATTCAATGTGTAAAGATCTAGAGCATCAATTATGTGTATCGTTGCCTTGGCCTGGCGTGTACTGGATGACACGCCACTTTGTCTGATTTCAAACCGGGATGAGTTTTATCAGCGTCCGACAGCCGCCCTGCATGCCTGGCAAAATAGCCCAATTATTGCAGGTCAGGATTTGCAGTCTGGTGGTACCTGGATGGGAATGACTGCTGCGGGCCGTTGGGCAGTCATTACCAATTTTAGAGATGGGCAGGACCAAAAGTCTTATCCGACTTCACGCGGTCATATTCTTCAGGATTTTCTGGAATCTGAATTAACCCCAATTCGGTTTGCCCAAGAACTGGAAAAAAAGCAATGTGACTATGCAGGCTTTAACCTGTTTGTCGGTGATCGAGAGCAGGCGGTCTATATGAGCAACCGTGGTGAAGCACCGCAAGTGTTGGCACATGGTGTATATGTGGTATCCAATGGTTTGCTGACTGAGCATTGGGAAAAGACCCGTCACTTACGCAAGCGTTTTACCCAGGAATTTTTACCGATGCTGCAACAGCAAGAAATTTCGGAAGCTGATCTGTCTCATGCGGTGTGGGATATTCTGGAAGATGAACGTAAAGTGATTCCTGAACTGTTACCTGCAACAGGGATTTCACATGAACTGGAACAGTTGTTGTCTTCAACCTTTATTCAAAGTCCGGCTTATGGCACGCGCTGTTCCAATTTCCTGAGAATGAAAACCGATGAGTGGCAGTGGCTGGAAAAATCCCAGCAGGGTGAAACAGCAGGACAGATCGTTGAACAAGTTATTCCGATTATTAGCTAAATAACAGTATTGGTGATGATATTTATAAAGATATCAGTTTAAATAACACCCTTCTGAGTATATAGAGGTGTGCTAGAATGAAGCCTGTCTACTACTCCTGACTTTATCTTTTTTATGGCACTGCTCCTACCACTTATTTCATTTCTGATTGGATTCTGGGGCATCCATTATTTAAAGCCGGTTCGTCCATTTATGGCCGCTTTACTGGCTCGTCTGCTGATCCCGTTGATTATAATTTACAACATGGTGTTCTATAAGCAGGGTAGCTTGTGGCTGATTGGCTTTAGTATCTTTAGCTCGCTGTTTTTGTTCGGTCTGTTCTACTTTTTCTCCAAAGATAAATTACGTGCACTATGTTTTAGTTATTTGAATGGTGTCTGGCTGGGATTTCCTTTTGCCTTGGCGTTATTTGGTCCTGATGCTTTAAATACCATTGTTGCCTTATATATCGGCGGTTCTTTATTTGGAAATGTCAGTGCAGTTGTAGCAGTGAGTGCTGAAAAGCAGACACCGCAATTCATTATTAAAAATATGCTGAAGTCTCCACCGGTGATTGCACTGACGGTTGCAGCAGTTTTATCATTTTGGGATTTTAGTGTTTATGAATCGCATCCAGTGATTCAGTGGGGTTATGCCGCGAACAAGTTTCTGGTGACCTTTGCTGGCATGTGTATTCTAGGCATGTGGCTCCGTCATGTCCGGATTCAGCTGAGTGATTTGACCCGTAGTTTAATCTTGATTAGTGGTCGCTTTATTCTGGCTTTAGGACTGGCAGCAGGTGCTTATTTCTTATTGCCAATTCCGCATCAAATACTAACTTATGCTGTTTTAATGATGTACTTCCTGCTTCCACCAGCAGCCAATATTGTGGCACTGGAAACCCATTATCAAGACACAGGTTATTCAGCGAAATATATTGCTTCAGGAACGATTGCCAGTGCGATCTTGATCGGCGTATATGGAGTGGTGGTGCATGCGTTGGTGCCGGGTTTATAAAAATATCAGAAAAGTCCTTTTCCCCGAGAGAGAATAAGATGCATTTTAAATCCCTCACCCCAGCCCTCTCCCAACGGGAGAGGGAGCCATGAGAGATGAAACTTACTTTTCCAGACTCGCTTTAAATAGCTGCATTGCCTGTCCACGGTGACTAATTCTATTTTTTTCTTCCTTGCTCATTTCCGCACTGGAAATCCCTAGTTCAGGTAACCAGAACAGCGGATCATAGCCAAAACCATTTTCACCACGGGCTGCTTCCAAGATCTCACCTTTCCAGATGCCCTGGAAGATTTGTGGTAGAGGGTCTTCGGCATGTTGAACTAAAGCCAGTACACACACAAACATGCCTTCAATCGATTCACCGTCGTTACGCAGTGGTTTCAGGTCAGCCAGTAATTTTTCATTGTTCGCTACATCATCACCATGTTCACCCGCATAACGTGCAGAGTAGATCCCAGGCGCACCACCCAGAACTGGTACACAAATCCCTGAATCATCAGCAATCGCAGGTTTGCCAGAAATACGTGATGCATGACGTGCCTTGATAATGGCATTTTCAACAAAACTCAAACCATCTTCAATTGCGTCTTCAATATGCAGCTTACCTTGAGGAATAACTTCAACTGGAAGTTTGAGTTCTGCAAACATCTTTTCAAATTCTGCAATCTTGCCTTTATTATTACTTGCCAGTACCAGTGTGCCTTGGGATAACCAGTCAGTTGCAGCCATATCAATTACTCATCTTTCAAATTACATATATGTAGTGTAGCAACTTGCTGCAGTTTTCAGGCCATAAAAAAAGCACCTGAAGGCGCTCTTTTGCAGATCCAGCTTATTGTGCCTGAATCCAACGGTCTGCACGATCACGTGCCTGACGGATCTGTTCCTGGGTCAAGTTGGCTGCCAATGCAGTTTTTTTGCCTTCAGATAAAGTAATCACTTTATTGTCCAGCATGCCGTCACGGGTAGAGAGTTCATACCACTGATAAGCACCCATATAGTTTTTCTTTTTCTCTTCCATCATCGCCAGGTTAAAGCTGGCACGATTATCACCGCGGCTGGCTGCTTTTTCAAAGTACTGGCGAGCCAGTGTTTCATCTTTCTTGGTGCCAATACCATCTGCCAGCATACGGCCTACATTCAATTGAGCAACTGCCAGACCTTGATCGGCTGCTGCTTTATACCAGGCAAAAGCCTGACGTTCATCTTTCTGAATGTCTTTGCCATACTGGTATTTGGTTGCTAAATAGAATTGTGCACCTGGCTGTCCTGCCTTCGCTGCCTTAATCAGGCTATTAATGTCCATGATGGAATATTGTGCGGCCTGACTTGCGACAGAAGGTGTTGGAGCAACATAGTCTGCATGGGCCTGAAAGCTAAAAAGTCCAGCCAGTAGCGTCGTACTTAGTAATAATTTTTTCATAGAGCGCTCACTCGATAAATTGCGACTTCACCAAACAGATTAGGGAGGTGCTTGCTGAGCATGCTGCCTTGTTGATTCCCATTCACAGCGAGTCGGTTAATAATTTTGATGTTATTTTCCGCGCAAAGTGCTTCAAAGTCACGGAAAGTACATAAGTGGATGTTCGGTGTGTTATACCACATATAGGGTAAAGCTTCCGAAACAGGCATTTTCCCTTTTAGTGCCAGGAAAGAACGAGTCTTCCAGTGCGCAAAGTTCGGGAAAGTAATAATGGCCTGTTTACCCACTCGCACCATATCACGCAATAAAACGTCCGGTGCATCTACAGCTTGCAAAGCCTGTGCCATGACAACATAGTCAAAAGACTGGTCTGCAAAACGACTTAATCCCAGATTTAAGTCTTGCTGGATGATATTTAACCCACGACTGACTGCAATTGCAATCTTTTCTTGATCAATTTCTAATCCGTATGCACGAATATTGTGCTTTTTGCTCATATGAGCCAATAATTCACCGTCACCACAGCCCAGGTCAAGGACGCGTGAACCCGGTTTAATCCAACGTTCTGCCAGTTGTTGATCAATACGCATTACACAGCCTCCTTCGGGGTTGATTTTAACAGTTCTTCACCACCCAGGAAGGCACGCAATGACTTCACATACAGTGGAATCGGGAACAGGAAGGAGTCATGGCCTTGCTCAGCATCAATATCCAGATAGCTGACAGGCTTATTATTGGTAATTAAGGCGTCTACGATTTCAACAGAACGTGAAGGTGAGAACCGCCAGTCAGTTGTGAAAGAGACCACCAGGAATTTACATTTGGTTTGGGCCATTGCCTTTACCAATGACTGTTGATATTCACGTGAAGGATCAAAGTAATCCAGCGCCTTGGTCATAATCAGGTAAGTATTGGCATCAAAGTTACGGCTAAATTGTTCACCTTGATAGCGCAAATAGCTTTCGACTTGGAACTCCACATCGAAACCATACATAAATTTACCGGATTTTAAATCACGACCAAATTTCTGCTTCATGGCTTCTTCAGACAGGTAGGTGATATGACCGACCATACGTGCCAGAATCAGCCCACGTTTTGGATAACTATCGTGTTCCAGATAACGGCCATTATGGAAATCCGGATCTGACAGAATTGACTGACGTGCGACTTCATTAAAGGCAATGTTCTGTGCAGATAATTTAGGTGCGCTGGCAATAATCACACATTTTTGCAGACGATCTGGATAATCTACCGACCATTGTAATGCCTGCATACCACCTAATGAACCACCGATGACGGAATACCACACATCAATGCCGAGACGGTCAGACAGCATGGCTTGGGTTTTCACCCAGTCACGTACAGTCACTAGAGGAAAATCAGGACCATAAGGGCGGTTGTCATTTTCAGGGTTCGGAGAAGTTGGACCTGTTGAACCATTACAGCCACCAATATTATTCAGGGCAACCACAAAAAATTTATTGGTATCAATTGCCTTGTTTGGACCAATACAGGCATCCCACCAGCCTGGTTTTTTATCATCTTCATGATGATAGCCAGCAGCATGATGATGACCGGAAAGGGCATGACAAATCAGAATGGCATTGGACTTATCGGCATTGAGTTCGCCATAAGTTTCAACCATCAGTTCAAAACGGGGGAGGATGCGACCGCATTCAAGCTCTAACGGCTGTTCGAATTGGAACTTTTGTGGGACAACAAGGCCCACTGAGTCAGCTGGAAAAGACACGGGAATGATTCGCCTTAAATCTTTAGTATGAATAAATAAAAGGATACCATTTGCAGGTATCCTTCTAAAGTCTTTTTAGTGCTATGAATTATCGCTAATTCTAATACCGTGTCTAGACGGCAGCAGCAATCACCTGTTCAGTGCTTAACACACCCTGGTCAATCAGGCGGTTGGTACATGCGATAATCGCTTGAATTGAAGAGGTCACAATGTTGTCGTGGACACCAGCACCAAAGGCGGATTTACCGGTACCTTTCACTTGCAGTTCAACCAATGCCAAGGCTTTGGCATGTGCACCAGAACTGATGCTACGTTCTTCATAGTTCAACACGTCAATTGGCAATTGTAATGCATCCAAAATCGCAGAGATTGGACCGTTACCTTCACCACGTAAGCGCTGAGTTTCACCATTGACTTCAACATCTAGCTCAATCACCTGGTTGCCATTTTCATCTGACAATTTATAGTTCTTGGCAGCGTAGTGTGCATCTTTGGCATCAACATAGGTATCTTTGAATAAGGTCCAGATCGCTTGTGCTGAAATCTCAGTACCATCTTCATCGGTTTTTTGCTGCACGATTTGTGAGAATTCGATCTGTAAACGACGTGGTAAAGTCACGTTATAGTTCGATTCTAACAAGTACGCGATACCACCTTTACCTGACTGTGAATTCACGCGAATCACGGCGTCATAGTCACGACCCAAGTCTTTTGGGTCGATTGGCAAGTACGGCATATCCCAGATTTCTTGGTTTTTCTGGAATTCGAAGCCTTTTTTGATCGCATCCTGATG
>NZ_DEZM01000194.1:16581-17451 GCF_002364825.1 Acinetobacter sp. UBA3132
TTTTTTGATCGCATCCTGATGTGAACCTGAGAACGCTGTAAACACCAAATCGCCCGCATATGGATGACGTGGATGTACAGGCAAACCGGTACATTCTTCAACAGTCGCGATGATTTCGTTAATGTTCGAGAAATCTAATTCTGGTGCAACACCTTGGGTATACATGTTTAAGGCAATTGCCGCTACGTCCACATTACCGGTACGTTCACCATTGCCGAATACACAACCTTCGACACGGTCAGCACCCGCCATAATCGCCAATTCAGACGCTGCAATGCCACAGCCACGGTCATTATGACAGTGAACTGAAATGATCACGCCGTCGCGACGCTCAATGTTGCGGTGCATCCATTCCACCTGGTCGGCATACACGTTTGGTGTAGAGACTTCGACAGTGGCCGGCAAGTTCAAGATGACTTTGTTGGTCGGAGATGCTTCCCAGATTTCAGTCACTGCATCACAGACATCTTTCGCGACTTCTAATTCAGTTGCAGAGAAACATTCAGGGCTGTACTGGAAGATAAATTCAGTTTCAGGCTGTTTCGCTGCATATTCTTTTACTTTTTGCGCTGCATTGATCGCTAACTGTTTCGCACCTTCAACATCCACATTTAACACTTTTTGACGGAAGGTCGGTGAGTTCGAGTTATAGATATGCACAATTGCGCGTTTTGCACCTTGTAAAGATTCGAAGGTACGTGCAATCAAATGATCACGTGCCTGAACCAATACTTCAATGTAAACATCATCCGGAATATGACCTTCTTCAATCAATTTACGGGTGAAGTCGAAATCAATTTGAGATGCAGACGGGAAGCCGATTTCAATATGTTTGAAACCGATTTTCACCAACATCTGGAACATTTTGAA
>NZ_DEZM01000194.1:17638-17796 GCF_002364825.1 Acinetobacter sp. UBA3132
CAACATCTGGAACATTTTGAACTTCTGCTCGATGTTCATTGGCTCAAAGATCGCCTGGTTACCATCACGCAGGTCAGTACTCATCCAGATTGGCGCTTTAGTGATTTCATTGTTCGGCCATTGACGGTCTGGTAAGTCCACACGTTGATACATGCGAC
>NZ_DEZM01000107.1:0-5179 GCF_002364825.1 Acinetobacter sp. UBA3132
AATTATTTAAAAAAGGAATCAACATGAAAATTATCAATGCAGTTTTACGTCATCAAGAAGGTTTATTTAGTATCACTTATAACAAGGGTATTTTTGACGCTATTGAGAAGCAAGCAGGTCTTATTCAAGCAGGCGATGTAGATACCATCGATGCACATCAGCAATTAGTCATGGCACCTTTGGTTGATCCCCATATTCATTTGGATGCTGTACTCACTGCGGGTGAACCTGAGTGGAATATGTCAGGCACACTCTTTGAAGGAATTGAACGCTGGGGGCAACGTAAAGCAACGATCACTTTTGAAGATACTAAACTACGTGCTTTAAAAACGCTGGATATGCTCATCGAGCATGGCATTCAACATGTGCGTACACATGTTGACGTAACTGATCCAAGTTTGACTGCAATGCGAGCTATGCTTGAAGTTAAAGAAGAAATTAAAGATAAAGTAAATTTGCAGATTGTGGCATTCCCTCAAGAAGGCATTGAGTCATTTAAAAATGGACGTGCTTTAATGGAAGAGGCAGTAAAGCTTGGTGCAGATGTAGTAGGCGGCATTCCGCATTTTGAATATACCCGTGAAAAAGGTGTAAGTTCAGTTCATTTCTTGATGGATTTAGCTGAAAAATATAACCGTCTGGTGGATGTACACTGTGATGAGATTGATGATCCAGCATCTCGCTTTTTGGAAGTTTTGGCAGATGAAGCACGTGTACGAGGTATGGGAGAACGTGTAACAGCTAGCCATACTACAGCGATGGGTTCTTATGATAATGCTTATTGTTACAAGCTATTCCGCTTACTGAAACGTTCTAAGATTAACTTTATTTCTTGCCCTACAGAAAGTATTCATTTGCAAGGAAGATTTGATACTTATCCAAAGCGCCGTGGTTTGACACGCGTACCAGAAATTGACCGTGCAGGCATGAATATTTGTTTTGCCCAGGATTCAATTCGTGATCCTTGGTATCCGGTAGGGAATGGCAATATTATTCGTATTCTGGATGCTGGCTTACATATCTGTCATATGCTGGGTTATGAAGATCTACAACGTTGCTTGGATTTTGTTTCAGATAATTCGGCCAAGACTTTATGTTTAGGTGATCAATACGGGATTGAGGTCGGACATCCGGCAAGCTTCATTATTATGCCGGCTAAAAATGATTATGAAGTTGTGGCGAACCAAACAAAAGCTATATTGAGTGTGCGTAATGGTAAAGTCATTATGCAGCGTCAGCAGGAGCAAGTGAACTTTATTAAAGTCGAAAATCTGGCTAAAACTGCATAATTTTGAACTTATAGTATAAATTTAAAAAACCGATGTTTAGACATTGGTTTTTATTTTTACAATCTCTGTTTGCTTTTTTGAATTGAATATTCCCGGTTGAGGATAAGATTTCGCCCCTCGTCAGAAAGAATATGATTTTCAATTTTGTTCATAGCATTCCTTAAATCTTTTGCATCAATCTGGGTATAGTCAGCAGTAATATCTGAATCATCTTGATAAGCGTGATTAATTAACGTTTTTACGGTATACATGCCGATCCCACAACGATTGGCAATAGATGCGAATGTACGTCTTAAATCATGAAAAGTGAATGGAATGCCTGTTTTTAAAGAAATTTTATGACGAACATATCTCCGATCTTTCACATGCGTGCCATTATCCCTTGCAGGAAATACATATTTACTACCATTTGCATATTTTGCTCTTTGTTTAAAAATATGCAGCAATACGTCTCCTAATGGTAAGAGTAGGTCATTGCCATTTTTAGGGTTAATGATAGTTAAAGTACCATATTTGAGATCTATCTTAGCCCACTCCAGTTGCTCGATTTCACTGCGTCTTAGACCAGTCAGTACAAAAGCCAGAAGGAAATCTTGATTCAAATAACCATATTCATTGGCATAGATTTGACCACGCCATTGAGTTTGAATAATAGCAAGAATCCAATCCGCTTGTTTTTCGCTATTTATGTAACCTTTTCTAGGTTTTAAGGTATTAAATAAATCATTACGATAAAGGATTTCTACAGGGCTAAATTCAGTGATAATCGGTTGATTATTAG
The DNA here is from genome assembly GCF_002364825.1 of Acinetobacter sp. UBA3132. Lineage (NCBI taxonomy): Bacteria > Pseudomonadati > Pseudomonadota > Gammaproteobacteria > Moraxellales > Moraxellaceae > Acinetobacter > Acinetobacter sp. UBA3132. The sequence continues at coordinate 2,071 of NZ_DEZM01000107.1, forward strand.
AAATTAGTCTTTTACGGTGAAAATTATAAATTGCAGAAAATAGTTTAAGTGTGATGTTGGCATGGGATCGATTTGTTTTTGAAATTTCTGCATGTTTATCAATCACCATTTGCATCGTTACAACTGTAATTTTTAAATGATGCCAGTCCTTTAGGTATAGGTTCATATCTCTGTCATAGACAGATAACGTAGAAGGTTTTAAATGCGGTTTTGCTTCAATATAATGGTGATAAGCATTTAGCAAAGAGGGAATTTTCTGCTGATTGATATGTTCTTGAGATGCATTGTTACGTAGTTGATTTTTTTTCTCATTGGGATTGATTCCTTGAGACATCTCAATAATGTATTCAATTGCCTTCTGCCTTGCAGTTTCTGGTGTGTAAAGACCATGGTCTCCTATAGTTACACGACAAGGAGCACCACTTGGCATCTTTTTCTCAACGGTATATACCAGAGAATGGCGAGTGGCCCTGATAGCAAAGCCAATAAGTTTAAGGTCACGAAAGAAGATTTGTTTACCCGTGGGAATATCAAAACAATATGATTTTGATTCTTTTAATAAATCTTCTGCGTTTGGATCTGACAGTTGTTTAATCAGGTTTTTAACAAACGAGAGGGTAATAAGTACTTTCTTATTAGACATTTTCATTTCCTAACAGCACTAGCTGAATTAGTGATTAGATCTTTGGTATACATGGAGTATACAAAGGGCTAGAAAATGAAAATTAATTTGATAGAGAATTTAGAAATTTTGTTCATGATTATTGAAAAACAATCACTTAAAGTACTCCGAAGATGCCGCTGCATGTGTCGTTACCCTGAACCCGATGAGTTCAAGGTGGACGCGACGTATACTTGCTGGGTTTCCCACTCGAAGGTGGGCATACACTCTAAATATACAGAACGCAATCCATAAGTTTAAGTATCGGCAGGGGAATAGACCCGCTGGCGAACATCCCAGAGTTAGACTTAGTATAAACGATAAAGTTTATGTGGCAACTCTATGCTGTGTTGGAACTGTAAACTTGACCATTGATCGAATGAAGTTTAAACAAAAAGTCTGCTTATTCAGTCAGTTCTTCAACTTCTTCTAAAATAGTTTGTAACAAACGTTCGCAGTGGGCATATTGTTGCAGTGATTTATTCATGCTCAACACTTCCTGCATCAGTTCTAGCGCTACCATAATCACCAGTTTGCTTGGTTCCATACGAGGTGCTTTACGGCGAAATTCATCGTATTTGTCATTCAATAGTTGCGCTGCACGTTCAAGTTCTTCGCGTTGATCTGCGGTGGAGGCCAGACGGAAACTGTGACCAATTACTCTTAAATCAATAGCAATCTGTTCGCTCATGTTGACACTTCCTCAGTCGTTTCAGTCGGATGGGCCAATTGCTGAATTTCCTGTGCATGATGATCTTGAGCTGTGCCCAGAATCGCCAGACGCTGGATAATCGCTTCAACCTTGGCTTTAGCATGCTCATTCTTCTGGGTCAGACGCTCAGTTTCCTGATGCAGGCGTTGAATTTCCTGACGCGCCTGTTGCTGTTCATTCAGCAGCTTTTCTTTCAAAGTGCGCAGTTCATTACGCTCAGCCAGAATTTCCTGAAAACGGTTTTTCAGATCGGTGCAGCTTTTTTCCAGACGGCCATACCGGTCTGCAAGTGCAGTTGCATCATTATTAAGCTGTTGATATTGCGAGCGAGATTCAGCTAACTGTTCAGTTAAACTGTCATTTTCTTGTTGTTTTTGGCTAATAATGCTGTTTTTTTGAATGATTTCGGCTTGATGCTGACTCAGAGAGGAGTCCTGTTCTTCACGCAGGCTGGAGTTTTCGTTCTCCAGATGTGCAAGGCGCGTTTTTAAAACGCCAATATGCACTTGTAGACGCTGTAATTCTTCTAACATATCGAGGTCGCACAGTATTGCAAACAAAGGTAATATATAAGCAGTATAGAGATTGGATAAACGAATGCAAGACGATATTTCAGGTTGGTCAGATTGGCACCGCAATTTTTCTTCAATTGAGGAAATTTCCAGCCCAAGCGAACTTCATGGTTTGCTTACCGGTATTGTTTGTGTGACCCAGGCGCCGAGTAGCGAAGAATGGTTACAGATTCTGGAAACTTTAGATGTCCCTGAGCTGGATGCGGAAGCATTGGAATTACTAACAGGTGAAGCAGAAGACGTATTCCACTCACTTTCTGAAGATGAGCTGGATTATCTTCCATTACTTCCGGATGACGAGCATAGCCTCGCAGAACGTGTGCAGGCATTGGCAGACTGGTGTGCCGGTGTAGTCCTTGGTTTTGGGCTGGCAACAGGCCATATTCGTGATGATGAAATGGAACTGATTGAACATTTACAAGATGTTGCAGCAGTTGAATTTGAAGATTCTGACGACGATGCTGAAGGTGAGGAAAGCTATCTGGAGTTGTACGAATTTGTACGTCTGATTCCAGTGAGTTTATCTGTGGGTCGTAAAAAAGTTGAAGTGGAGGAAACGCCACTGTTGAAACGTTTTACAGCTAAAGTAAAAACTGAGTCTACGGACCCAGCTCAGGCACAATCTGTAGTTGAAATTTTCTCACCACATCGCCCAAGCTGAACTATAGCTATTTAGCTTTAGAAAAACCGGAATAAGTCCAGTCATCCTCTGGCTTACTCCGGTATCAAATCATATTCAAGAACAGCATTGATATAAGAAGTAAGGACCAATGAAGAAACTGACACAAGCAGAATTTCAGGAACGTCGTGATATCCTCGCCGGGGAAATGGGACTACGCAGTATTGCCATTATCGCCACCAGCCCAGTGGCCCTGCGTAACCGTGATGCTGACTATAAATATCGTGCCGATAGCAGTTTCTTTTATTTGACGGGCTTTGCTGAACCAGAAGCTGTGGCTGTGATCGAAACCTTTGACAGCGAAGAAGAAGGTTATACCTACAGTCTATTCTGTCGTGAACGTGACCGCGAGATGGAAATCTGGAATGGTTATCGTGCCGGGGTGGATGGTGCTGTCGATGACTATGAGGCAGATGAAGCTTATGCGATTGATCTGCTTGATGAAGAAATTCTGGAAAAATTGCAAAACAAGGATAAATTATTCT
>NZ_DEZM01000107.1:5278-9236 GCF_002364825.1 Acinetobacter sp. UBA3132
TAACAAGGATAAATTATTCTACCGGGTCGGCCATAGTGCAGAGTTTGATGCGCGTGTCGCGAAATGGATTGCACAAGCCAGTGGTGAAAGCCGTCGAGGAAAATCTGCACCTGCTCAAATCGTTCAGTTAGACCGTATTGTTGATGAAATGCGTCTGCATAAAGATGCCAATGAAATTGAACTGATGCAGATCGCATCAGATATTTCTGCGGAAGCACATACCAGAGCGATGCAGACTGTACGTCCGGGTATGATGGAATATGCACTGGAGGCAGAGCTGAACTATGTATTTGGCAAAAATGGCTGTGTACCTTCTTATAACAGTATTGTCGGTGGCGGTGAAAATGCCTGCATCCTGCACTATGTGGAAAATGACAAAGAACTGAAAGACGGTGATCTGGTGCTGATTGATGCAGCCTGTGAATATCAGTTCTATGCATCCGACATTACCCGTACTTTCCCGGTAAATGGTAAATTCAGTCCTGAACAAAAAGCACTTTATAACATCGTGCTTGATGCACAGATTGCTGCGATCAATGCAGTTCAGATCGGCAACTCCTATAAAGAACCACACAATGTGGCAGTGCGAATTCTGGTTCAAGGTTTGCTGGACTTGGGGATTATGCAGGGCAAGATTGAGGAAATTATCGAAACCGAAAGTTTCCGCCAGTTCTATATGCATGGTACTGGACACTGGTTGGGCATGGACGTACATGATGTCGGTGCTTATAAGACAAATGGTGAATGGCGTTCTTATGAAGAAGGTATGGTCGTGACTGTAGAACCGGGCCTGTATATTGCACCTGATGATGAAACGGTTGATCCAAAATGGCGTGGCATCGGAATTCGTATTGAGGACGATGTAGTTGTGACTCAAAATGGCCCATTGGTATTAACTGCCAAAGTGGTCAAAACTGTAGAAGAAATTGAAGCCTTAATGGCAAAAGCTTATGCTGCTTAAAAATACGATAGCTTGAAAAAAGCTGGTCATTTGACCAGCTTTTTTATTTTTTACAATAATATGAATCTAATCAAATAAATAAGGAATTAATCTTTCACTGAATGATTTTATTAGAAATAATCTGGATATTTTTTGATTCAATTCTTATATAATTCTTTTTTTAATCTCCCTAAGCAGTATTTACAAATACTCATCATTCTGAGTGTTCTCCATGCACAGTATAAAATTTCATAATTTTGAAGAAGCGGGCAAGCAAGTACTTCAATATCTTCATCAGCATTTGGGTTTTGGCTTATGGATGATCACTCGTGTAGAAAATGATGATTGGATTATTCTCCAGGCGGAAAATCAAAAATATGATATTAAGCCAGGCGAAGTATTCGGTTGGGCGGATTCATTTTGCTATCACATGGTACAGGGAAAAACTCCTAAAATAGCGCCATGTTCCAACGAAATCGAACTATATTCAAAAGCACCGATAAATAACAAACTGTCGATCAAATCTTATATTGGTGAGCCACTATTTAATGAAGATGGATCAATTTTTGGAACAATTTGCGCTATCGATGATAAGCCTCATTCTGAAGATATTTTAAAAGATGCGGCACTCATTTCGCTTTTAGGCAGTTTATTGAGCTCAATTTTACAAAGTGAATTGCGGGAAAATAAACAGAGACGTTTACGTGAACGTTATGAGGTAGAAGCGCTCACCGATAGTTTAACCGGACTGTATAATCGCCGCGCCTGGGATCAGCTGTTAGAAGCTGAGGAGGGACGCTGTCAACGTTATGGCTTACCAGCTGCAATATTTAGCATCGACCTGAATGATTTAAAGCAGGTGAATGACCAGTTTGGACACGAAGCAGGAGACCAGTTAATTCAGCGTACTTCAGATGTACTGGTAGAACATATGCGTGTTAATGATGTGATTGCACGTATGGGTGGGGATGAATTTACGATTTTATGTCCTGAGACCAAAGCTGAAGACGCAGCGATTTTATATCATCGTTTAAGTGAAATATTTGCAGCTGCCAATATTCATGTGGCAATTGGCTATGCAGTCCGTCAGCTGACTAAAGATCTACATGAGGTCTTAATAGAGGCAGATAAGAATATGTATCAACATAAGAAAAAGGCGAAACTGGAAGCAGATGATTTTATAAGCTAAAACTCGTTAAGATCAAATCATATAGGCTTGATGATCTGCAAGAAACTTCCCTAATGTATATTTGTTGAGAGACAGTATCAAAGTATCCCTTTGCTCAGATAAAAAGCACAATAATTGCCTTTCATCTATTTTTATCAATTACTGGATTTAGATATTCAATATCTGATTACTGCATAGGAAAATATTTTGAGCGGAAAATTAAAATCTAAACTAATGAAATTTATTACTAATACTTTTAAACAAGCAATTTTTCCATTCATGATAGAATATTAAATCAGAATGTAGAAGAAATAATTCATAGTCTTTAGTTGTTTTTAAATCAAATAAAAAATATTAAAATCAATAAATTAAATATCATTAATAAAATATTCAAAGCTTAATTCTGATTTGGTTTACGTAAAATATGAACAATTCAAAGAAAACCAACCCAATTAAAATTTAATGCTTATAACATGACATTTATTCAACATAGATCAACACAGAATAGGGACTTTTAGCATCAAGACTACATATTCGTTTTGCTATGGCTTGCATAATTTTGGATGAGAATTAGTCAAACATTAGCTTGGAGAAAAATCATGAGAAGACTTGGAACTTTAGACTGGATCGCCTATGCATTAGCCATTATTGGTGGCCTGAATTGGGGCTTAGTTGGTGCATTCGACTTTAACTTGGTCGCAGCAATCTTTGGTGAGCAGAGCGCTCTTTCTCGAATTATTTATGTCTTGGTTGGTCTATCAGCGATTTACCTGATCTATACTGCAACTAAGTTAGGCCGTCATGATGTCCATCATGAAGCTCATACACGAACAATGCATTAATAAGTCAGTATAAACTCACTTATTATTAGGTTAAAGAAAATAAGTAGTTAGAGTGAGTTGATTGCTAAATAAAAACGGAGCTTATGCTCCGTTTTTATTTTAAAAATAATAGCTAGATATATATTTATTTCTGATAATCAATTATTTAATTTTATAATATTTATATTGTGGATTTTTGTCTTTATATAGAAATTTTCAATTTTTGTTTTAAGAAATTAAATTAAAAATATTTTAGTCAATAATTTTTTACCTAATTTAATATCTGTATTATATATATAGCTCATAAAACTAATGAAATATTACACTGTTATTAATTTAATTCATTTATTTTATTAAGGCTTATCTAAATAACAAACCTGAGGGATGCCTAGATGAAAAAGATGACTATGCAGAACATGATCAAATGTGCTGCAGTAAGTGGAGTATTAGGTTTTGCTGCATCTCAAACTATGGCTATGGATCAGCAATCTGCCAGCGAGAGTAAGACTCACTCTAAAGCAATGCAGCATGCTCATCAGAATTTGACAGAGAGTCAAGTGATTAAAGTGGTGAGCACAGCCAATAACGGTGAGATTAAACAGGCAAGAACTGTTTTACCGAAGCTGAAAACAGAAAAAGCCCGTAAGTATGCTCAGATGATGATTAATGAACATTCAGCAAATAAGAAGAAAGGCCAGACACTGGCAAGCAGCTTGAAGTTAACCCCACAAGTGAGTGGTATTAGCACCTCCTTGCAAAAAGACAGTGATAATGTAGTCAGAAAACTGAGCAACTCATCCACACCAGATAAAGACTATATGAGCAGCCAGGTTGACGTACATCGTAAAGTACTGAATACGATTGAAAAACAATTAATCCCGAATGCTAAAAATGCTGAACTCAAAAATATGTTGACACAAACACGTACCGCAGTTGCTAAGCACTTAAAAATGGCTGAAGATATTGTTGCTAAAATGAAGTAATTTGACTTAACGAAGTTTTATAAAAAAGTCTGACATTTCTGTGTCA